>JAQVKD010000059.1 GCA_028694805.1 Candidatus Dojkabacteria bacterium | reverse complement strand
TCATCTACATAATAGTTCATCTCAGTGAGAGCTGTTTCAATTTCATATTTCAGCATATCCTTTGCCAATTGTATCTTGGCATCCCAAGTAATATCTATTTCTACTTCTTGCCATATATCATATACAGGTTTTCCATCTTCATCTACTATGCGGATTACATAATTTCCGTCCTCTGATTTTATCTGATTTCCCTTTCCTTCGTCCAGATTGAAAATAGCCACAATCTCATCATCTTGATAGAAAGTGAGCTTGATGATATTCTTCTTGGTCGGTATAACTTGCGGGATTATCAATTCTCCTTCTTCATATTGAGTTATCTCTTCTTCTCCATCAGGATATTGAGCGATTATTTTACTATAGGTTAATTCATCAGGAATATTTAATAACAAATCTTCTTCAGTGTAAATAGACCAGATAACCGTATGACCTGCTTGACGATTGACTTCTTTTTCAAACCGTGCAATAGATGCTGTTGTAGAAAGATTAATTTTATCCCAAGTCATAATAAAATATTCCTAAATAAGGGACGGGACGAAAAATAGCCCGCCCCCCTGGAGAGCAACTGGATGAACCAGTAAATTATTTTTGGCAAACATATTCATTCCCATATGAGATAAGCACTAATATTGCCTGAATTTCGTGATTTATCGCAATGAATATATAATCTGCAATAATATATTTTGTTCCAATTTATTATTTCTTTTAATAATCTATTCGGAATATTAAATTCAGTAATTATTTTACCAGCACCATAAGAACCATTTTTAATGCTTGAAATATAATTTTTATTTAATAATTCATTATAATTTTTATCGAAATAATATATTCCACAATATGGATATAATTCACGAGTTCTACCACCATCTAATGTTAATCTTTCTCCATAAATAATAACATTATTTTTTGCATATATTAATATTTTCAATCTACCTGTATGAATTGCAGGAACGGGAAAATAATTGGACATAATTCCCATACCAATTCCATATAAATCTGTATTATCCCATATCACTTGGTCAATTTTTGTCCCATCGGGAAGTGAATATGCCATTATTTCATCTCCATATCAGATATGCATTTAATTTACCTGAACTGGTATCATTAACATAATTTAATTTAATTTTTATGTGTGATACCTTATTGCCATTTTCTATGTTTTTAAGAAATTTAAACGGTAAACTGAACTCAGACATAATAGTTCCAGCAGAATATATGCCTATAGGAATATTGATATATTTCTTTAATCTGAAAAGAAAATTCTTTTCTCGGTCAAAGTATTCAATATCTACATAAGGTTCTATTTCTACTGTAGTTTCCTCATCTTCTAAGGTAAGAACTTCACCGTGAATAGTGCATTGTGTTTTTGACATTAATTCAATGTGAAGATTACCCGTATATAGTGCTGGAACTATTATGAAATCTGATACAGCTGGAGACGCCGTTAAATTCAGGTCTAAGTCCTTGAATACCGTTTGGTCAATTTGCGTGCCGTCTCTCAGGATATTATCCATTTTCAGCCTTCTTTATTTCCAGACCAGATAGGCATTAAGATTACCAGAACTTCCTGATTGTGTATAGTTTATTTTAATTTTTATATAGGATACTTTATCACCATTGGTTACTTCTTTCAATTTTCTATAGGGAATGTGAAATTCTGTTAATATTTTACCTTTAGAATAAGTGCTTGCAGGTATATTAACATAACTTGACCAAGTATGAATAGCAGAACCTTTTGATTTATCATAGTAAATTATATCTACAGTTGCAGGGTTGGTCGCCAAGACGCAATCAGTTGAACCGCCCATAAATACTACTTCCAGTCTTCCAGTATAGAGTGCAGGCACCACCATAAAGTCGGATGTCTTACTTGAAGCACCAGCGATTGATATATCATCAAATATGATTTGGTCTACTTGCGTTCCGTCGTTGAATATGTTAGGCATCTTTCACCCCCTTAAGCAGGAATTGTAGAGGTTTCAGTGGAGAGGATGTTCTCTTCCAGAATTATGGGAACTCCACGATAACTTTCAATCAAATTATTATAATCCATATCCGCACGATAGAGGGTCAATTTATCCTGCTTCAATCCAGAGATGAGAGATTTTCCCTTTACATTCGCATAGATATACTTTTGACCGTTTGTGGCATCAATTTCTTCTATGAGAGTGTTGAGGTCTTTTGCGAACTTAGATAGTGCAGATGCAGAACTGATTACAGAATCGCTTACCTTATAGAGCACGGAAACAGATTTTATGGTTGGCACCACAAGCGTGACCAAGCAGTGTATCATCCAGCTATATACAGGCAATTGAGCATTTGTGGCTGTATTCTGCACTACTAATGCAGGATTAACAGGGGTTATATCTTTTATCTGAATCAAATCGGTTCCTGTTCTGCTGGAGCCACCTAATCTGAGCTGGACGCCGTCGGTTTCATCCCATCTTACTGCATAGATAGAAGTGAGGTTCGTTGTATCACTATTTTGTGCCTCGTGAATCTGACCCATTGCTTTCGCATACTGAAACAATCCTTGAAAGCCCACTGTAGAATTCTTTCCGCCACCCGTAAGTGTAGATGTGTCAATAGTTCCATAGATTATTTGAGATGCTAATGTCTGACCAAGTCCTTCTATGAAGGCAGGCAGATTTGCTTCTATCCATCCATCTTTACCACCAGGATAGCTTTCTATGAATTCTGCATCGTCCTGAGCGAGTGAGACAATATCCCATAGGTCTATGGTTGCCATTGAATTTGCTACTATCTGAGGAACTATTCCAGAACCGAATTCTCTGAAAGTGCCTAATGGTAATGTATTATGAAACTTATACTTGTGTTGATTCCCGAAATTTGAGGGTTTTGCTACTGCAGTTTGCAGTATACCACTATGTTTTATGAGACTCGTGAGTATAGTAGGTGCGTCTGGTACTCCCCATTGCACCCCGAGTTCTTGAAATCTTGCTCTTTCACCCATTTTCTTTACTCCTTATTTGGCTTGTTTTTGCTGAGCCTTTAATTTTTGTAGGATTGCTTGCCCTGCTGTTTCTGGTTCGGGTTCAGTGGAGGTCGTGGGAATAGGAGGCTTTCCTGAAGCTTCGTTCATTCTTTCGGGTTCGGAAAATATTCCTGTATCCTGAAGGAGTTGAAACTTATTAAGATTGTCTCTAATATCTTCAATGGTTAAAGTTTCATTTTCTTTAGGGAATTTAAAATAATTTTTAACTTTCTGAACTTGAGAGTATCTTTTATCAGTTTCAGGAATTGTGAAAATATTTGCCATTTTTTCCCATTGACCCTTAAGTGTCTCGTATTCTTT
>JAQVKD010000058.1 GCA_028694805.1 Candidatus Dojkabacteria bacterium | reverse complement strand
ATCAAAGATGCAAAACTTAAAACAGAATTACATGCAATAGACACATGGGAAGGAGATGAACATGCGGGTTACTATGGAGAAGAGATATATGAAAAGTATTTAGAAATCAAGAATAAATATTACAAAGATGTAAATATCATTGATCATAAGATGTTCTTTGATGAAGCAATTGATAAGTTTGAAGATAACAGTATTGATGTTTTACATATAGATGGACTACACACATATGATGCGGTTAAGCATGATTTTCAAACATGGCTACCTAAAGTCAAAAAAGATAGTGGCATAGTACTTCTACATGATGTTTGTGAGAAATCCGATGGTTTCGGGGTATATAAGCTTTGGGATGAACTAAATAAAGAATACAATACAATTACTTTTGAACATTATCATGGGTTGGGAGTATTATTCCTTGGTAATAGCATCTACAAGAAAATAACCTTATTCATAGATATCTGGACAAAATACTACCCTTTGCTTTCAGAAAACATCCAAAATCTAAAAAATGTTTCAGATAAGGAAACTCATATTAGAAATTTGGAACAAAAAGAATCTCAACTACTCAGGAAGTACAAAAATTTAGAAAAAGAACATAATGATTTAGAAAATAAACATAATGATTTAGAAAAAGAACATAATGATTTAGAAAAAGAACATAATAATTTAGAAAAAGAACATAATAATTTAAAAAAAGAACATAATGATTTAGAAAAAGAACATAATGATTTAGAAAGTAGCTATAATTCTCTCCACAAG
Source organism: Candidatus Dojkabacteria bacterium (assembly GCA_028694805.1). GTDB lineage: Bacteria > Patescibacteriota > Dojkabacteria > SC72 > SC72 > WOZL01. Next base: position 2,628 of record JAQVKD010000058.1, on the reverse strand, counting down.
AAGAACATAGTTGTGGAACAGAAAGCTACAGAGTATGAGAATTTTCAAAAGACTAAGATATGGAAATCATTAACTATTTACAGAAAATTCAAAAAATATTTTAAAAATTTCTTTATAAACCTATTTAGAGATGGTCCAATACTAACATTCAAAAGGATATTTAACAGAATTAAAAATATAATTCGATGTCGGACTGGAATACCACAAGAAATAAATCCTTATGAGTACTGGCTCCAGAAAAATAAAATAACAAAAACAAGAAAGAAAGCAATACTACTAGAATTGCAAAAATTAAAATACAAACCCCTAATAAGCATTGTAATGCCCGTTTACAATATAGATGTTAAATGGATTAAAAAAGCTGTCAAATCGGTTAAAAACCAGATATATCCTAATTGGGAGCTATGTATAGCAGATGATGCCTCTACTAATCCCCAATTAATTAAATATCTTAAATCTCTAGAAAAAGATCCAAAGATAAAAATAACCTTCAGAGAAAAGAATGGACATATATCAGAGGCTTCCAATACCGCTTTAGAACTTGCTGAAGGAGAATTTGTAGCACTTATGGATAATGATGACATTATTCACCCACATGCACTTGCAGAGATTGTAAAAGTATTAAATAAAGATAAAGAAACAGATTTAATCTATTCAGATGAGGATAAAATCACAACCGAAGAAAAAAGAGTTGAACCTTTCTTCAAGCCGGATTGGTCTCCAGATCTCTTTCTCTCTTCCAATTACCTGTGTCACTTAACTGTTATTAGAAAGAAAATTATAGATGAAGTGGGTAGATTTAGAAAAGGTTTCGAAGGATCCCAAGACTATGACCTATTCTTAAGAGTGACAGAGAGAACAGACAACATAAAACACATCCCAGATATCCTCTACTCTTGGAGGAAGATACCTGGATCAACAGCTTCTACTTATGACCAAAAGGGTTATGCAGACGATGCGGCTATAAGAGCACTATCTGAGGCGATAAATAGAAGAGGCTTAAATGCGACAGTGCGAGAAGGCTTATTCCCTGGATCCTTTAGGGTTAAGTATAACTTAGAGAATAACCCTTTAGTGAGTATACTAATTCCAACAAAAGATAAGTATGAATATATTGAAAAGTGTATATCCTCAATCTTTGAGAAAACAACTTACCAGAACTTTGAGATTATTATTATTGATACTGGAAGCTCAGAGAAAAGAACCATCGAATACTATGAATCCCTTAAATCTAATCCAAAGATTAGATTCTTACACTGGAATAAAAAATTTAATTATTCTGCAGTAAATAATTATGGAGTTAAACATGCAGGAGGAGAATACATACTACTTCTAAACAATGATACAGAGGTTATCTCCCCAGATTGGATAGAAGGCATGCTTGAGCATGCCCAGAGGGATAAAATAGGAGCAGTAGGTGTTAAGATGTACTACCCCAATGATACAATTCAACACGCAGGGGTTATTCTGGGTATCAATGGGGGGGATGGGAGAGGAGTTGCTGGACATGCTTTCAAATACTACCCGAGAGGAATCCAAGGATTCCCAGTTCAAAAAGATATTATCAGAAATTATTCTGCAGTTACTGCAGCTTGTTTAATGATAAAAAAAACAAGATATCAGGAAGTGAAGGGGTTTAATGAAAATTTTAGAATTGCATTTAATGATGTAGACTTTTGTCTTAAATTACTCAAGAACGGATATTATAATATATATACTCCATATGTAGAGCTATACCATCATGAGTCAATATCGGTTGGAACCCCAGAAAGTAATACAAGAGATATTGAAGAATTTGCAAAAGAGATAAATATAATGTACGAGAGATGGGAGAGAAAATTATTAGACGATTCATTTTACAATAGAAATTTAACAAAAAACAGGGAGAACTTTTCTATTGAAGCTAATAAATAATTTGTATGCCCCCAAATATAAAAAATAAAAAATTATTTTTTCTACTGTTCAATTGTTTAATCCTGCTATCTATACTTTTATTCCCCTTTGGGAATTTCTACTATATAAAAATCTTTGTTTCCATGATTTTACTTTTTAACATTCCTGGATTCTTGGCTCTTAGGTATTTTCAAGTTCTTAAAGACCGAAACGATTTTCTTACAATTTTTGTTACTTCCTTTGTGGTAGGTTTCTCTATTTGGTTTTTTTTCTTGTTCATTACCACGTTATTAAAAGTACCTATATCATCAAGTATAGTCAGAATCTTTCCCATTCTTACTCTTATCCTCTTCCTATATCTATCAATCAAGGAGATTATTAATAAAAAAGAATATTCCTTTGTAATTCTATCAAAACAAGATTTAATACTTATGACATTATTTAATGCTCTTTTATTCGTATATCTATACCCTACTCGAGGATTGATTGTAGCTCCTCTCCATGATCCAGCAGCTATTTCTATTTTCTCAAAATATTTAATTGAAGCTAAATACATATTTACAGACTTACCCAACCTCAACCTTTTCTACCCCCCTGCCGGTTATTACCTTATTGGTTTAATTTCAGATTTTGCACAAACTGACCCTTCTACAACAACTATGATTATGACTAATATCTGCAACGCTCTCTCTGGTTTTTCCTTTGCAATTCTTGTGTCAAATATTTTTAAATTAA
>JAQVKD010000002.1 GCA_028694805.1 Candidatus Dojkabacteria bacterium | reverse complement strand
ATTAAACCTATGCATAAACATCTTTATGCATTCCTTAGTTCCTCTAAACCAACTAAATTTGAAGATGGTAAGTTATATATTGAAGTCCCATTTCAGTTCTATAAAGATCAAATAGATTGTCCTAAGAGTAAAAATGCAATTAGTAAAATTTTAAAAGATCTTTTCCAAATACCCGAAGGCTTTATATGTATCGTTAATGAAAAAGCTAAACCCCGTATGAAAAGTACTCCAGATGTTGTATTAGAAAGAGTGCCTGCTAAGAAAAAACAAACAGTATCTAATGAAAAAAGATCATTTAGTACTAAGAAGATAACACCTGATTTAGAAGCGATATTTGAAGGTATGTAGCCTTATCTCCCTTTTGATGTATAATTATCCATATATTACTTAATCAACTTTTTTAACATGGCAAATATGCGAGAAATGCTCAAACTTCAAAGTGAAGCTAAGAAAATGCAAAAGCAATTACAATCTAAAACTCTTAAAGGAGAATCAAAAGATGCTTTATTAACAATATATATGAATGCTGCACAGGAATTTCAAGATATAGATATTGATCAGGAAGTTCTAGAAATGGAAGACTTAGAGCAAATTAAAAAGAGGATGAAAGAGGCATTTAAAGACTATCAAAAGAAATTACAGAAAGAAATGATGCAGAATATGGATCTTGATTCTCTTAAGAATATGTTTAACTAAAGCAAATATGTCTGTACTACCTCAATCAGTAGAAAAAGTTATTAATGAATTCAGTAAGTTACCAGGAGTAGGTCCTAAAACTGCTGCTAGAATGGTATATCACTATCTTAGATCACCAAATCATGATGCAAAGAAACTTGCAGATTCTCTCAATGACATGGATGAGAATGTAATGTTTTGTGATAAATGTTTTAATGTCTCAGATAAAAAAGTTTGTGATATATGTAGTAGTCCACTTAGAAAAAATTCTAAAATTTGTATTGTTGAAGAGTCATTGGATGTAATAGCTTTTGAGAATTCTGCAGTATATGATGGTCTATATTTTGTTTTAGGTGGTGTAATATCTCCAGCAGAGGGTATTAGTGCAGATGATTTGAGATTTAAGGATCTCAAAAAAAGAATTAGTGAATTAATGGAGAGTAATGAACAAGTTGAAATAATTGTGGCAACAAATCCAAGTTTGGAAGGTGAGGCTAGTGCTAGCTATATTCATGATATGTTTTCAAAAGAGGTTAAAGAGGGTACAATATTGATAACAAGATTAGCTATGGGTTTACCAACTGGCGCTGATTTAGAATATGCTGATAGATTAACATTAAAGAGAGCTTTAGAGGGAAGAAGAAACATTTAAATTATATATACTGCCTAATGTCTAGAAAAAAGAGTAGGAAAGTAAAAAATTTTCTAGAACAGGATGGATATCTTTTAGTTTTTACATTGATATGTTTACTTTCTCTGGTAACATATTTTTTAGCTAATAGATATTTTCTTAGTAATGATCAGCAGGTTTTGGATATAACATCGGTAAAGGGAGTATGGGTTTCTACAGTAGGCTCTAATGATTGTCCAGAGGCAGAGTTAATAGATGCTAATGGTTGTATAGATAATTCATATTTTGATAAATATACAGAGCTTAATACTCAAAGAATTTCTATAGATGATAATGGTAAGGTAATATTTTCAAATACTGATCTTTTTATCAATGGTTCTTTTGATACCAAAGAGGTTGTAGATAGTGATGTCTGGGATACTGTGTATATAGGGGATTTTACCTTAAAGATAAATGAACGTAATTGGGTATTTAAGGATCTTGTATGGAAAGAGGGTAGTAATGAGTATGTTTTAGGTATTACTAAAGTAGATAATGGTTATCTAATATCTTTTTTCCCATCTGCTAGTTTAGATACATTACAGAAACAGTTGTGGATTTTTGAATACTCCGATGATACAGATAGTGTTAGTCAATTATTTTTCAAAAAGAATGGGAGTAGTAGTGTTTTTATAGATTCAACATATGTTTCTATTCTAGAGGATGAAGATGATATATTTCTTAGAATTGACTATTTAGATCCTTCTTTAGTAGATGGTAGAGAGGTTATTTTATATGAATATGTTAATAATGGGTTGGATTTTATAAATAACTACGTATTAAAGGCAGATTGATATTTTTTATTGTAGATTGTAGGAGGTCTGTCCTAGGTCTGTCCTTATTATCGGGATGATAAACTCTATTATACAAGGGTTTGTATGATGCACCTAGTCTTTTTTTAATCAAATTACGCGAAACTATTCTCATCGAAATATAAGGATGTTTATACCTATAGGAATTGTTTTGTGCTGTATCTACAGGCTTACTTAACGATTTAGATAAATCAAATTGGGGTCGGACCTAGGGCAGACCTCCTAATGGAAATCTTCATAAATACAATGTAAAATAATCAAATATATGAAACTATACAACACACTAGATAAAAAAGTTGTAGATATTAAACCTCTAAAAGAAGGGAGGTTTAGTATATATAACTGTGGACCAACAGTATATTTTAGGATGCATATAGGGAATATAAGGGCATATGTAGACTGGGATGTACTATACAGAGCACTAAAATATATGGGATATGAAGTAGACAGAATAATGAATTTGACTGATGTAGGACATATGACTGCTGACGAAGATTTTGGTGAAGATAAGGTAGAAACACAAGCTCAAAAAGAAGGAAAAGATCCATTAAATATATCTAATGAATATATTAGAACAGTACTTGAAGATTTCTCTACAATGAACATTCTCTCTCCTAAAGGGAATAAAGTAGATCCTAATATGGACCTATCAAAACTAGAAGAAGAAGGATGGACAAGAGCAACCTCATACATAGATCAGATAATATCCATGATTAAAAAGATGAAAGAAAATGGATATACATACGAAACAAAACAAGCTCTATACTTCGATGTAACAAAATTAGATGATTACAATATATTTACCAACCAATCTCTTGAAGAAAAACAGGAAGGAGTAAGAGAAGAGGTTGGTGTAGATCCAGAAAAAAAACATCCTGCAGATTTTGTACTTTGGATGAAAAGAGTTGGTAAATACGAAAACCATATGATGCATTGGGAATCTCCATGGGGAGATGGATTTCCAGGATGGCATATAGAGTGTTCTGCAATGTCTACATCTGTATTGGGTGAAAAATTTGATATACATACAGGTGGTATAGATCATATCTCTGTACACCATCCAAATGAAAGAGCTCAAAATATCGGAGCATTCGGACATCCATCTGTACAATACTGGGTACATAACGACTTCTTAACAGGTGTAGAAGATATTAAAATATCTAAAAGTAGTGGTAAAGGTGCAAACTTATCTGATGCTTTAAGTCTTGGATTTGATCCAATGGATATTAGGTATCTATTTGTATCTGTAAACTATCGTGTACAGCTTAAATATACAAAAGAATCTCTAGAGGGTGCTAGGAATGCAAGGCTATCTCTTATTTCAAAATTAAAAGCCCTATACAAACAGAGTAGTGAGGAAGGAAATATACTCGAGGATTATAAACAGAAATTTATAGATGAACTAAACAACAACTTAAATATATCCGGAGCATTAGGAGTAATATCAGAAATGATTAAATCAGATGAAAAACCTCAAGATATATTAACTACAGTATATGATTTTGATAGGGTATTAGGATTGAATCTAAAGGAGGAGGTAGAAAAGAAAGAATTAGATATCCCAGAAGAAGTTTTAAAGCTTGCTAATGAGCGTATAGAGGCTAGAAATAGTAAGAATTATGAAGAGGCAGATAGAAAAAGAGATGAAATTGAAAATATGGGATACCATATGATAGATACTAAAGATGGATATACTATAGAGAAGAAATAAATGACACAAAATACAGTTTCTATAAAACTAAATGATAAAGAAGTTAAAGAATTCTCTGATGTTATGAATGCTTTAGGTTGGATTCTAAAAGAGATTAATAATGAATATGTATTGAATGCATTTACATCTCCAAATGGATCTGTGGCAACTTTGTATAGTAGTGGTAAATTAGTTTTTCAGGGTGGAGAGAGTTTTACAGAGGTTATTTCTCATATACAAGGTAGTCGGGGGGAAAATGAATTTATACAGCCACATTTGGGTGTAGACGAAGTTGGTAAGGGTGATTATTTTGGTCCATTAATTGTTGTTGCCTGTTATGTTAACAATGAATTTGCAGATAAACTATCATATTTAGGATTTGATGATTCTAAAAAGTTTACTGATAAAAAAATAAAGGAACTTTATAATCATGTAAAAGATTATCCATATTACTATCCATCAATAGTTCATCCATCAGAATACAATGATTTGGTTAATAAGGAGGGTAATGTGTCAATACTTTTGGCTAAACAACATAGTAAGTGTATAGAGATGGGGTTAGAAGATTTGAAGAATAAGAATATACCATGTGAGAGTGTAGTAATTGATCAATTTGCATCTTCTAAGAGTAGAATTCTGAATGAATTGGGAGAGCTAGGTAGAAAAGTAAATGTAAATCAATTTCATAAAGGGGAGTCTGATATAGCTGTAGCTGCAGCTTCTATAATTGCAAGAGGAATATTCTTAGAAGAGTTTAAGAAAATGAATGAAGAGTATGGATTTAGTTTTCCTAAAGGCGCTTCGGATGTAATAAATTCTGGTATAGAGTTTGTTCAGAAGTATGGTAGAGAAGAGTTAAGAAAGGTCGCAAAGGTAAGTTTTAGGACTAGTCAGAAGATTTTTGCTTTGGTTTAGAATCTTTTTTAATAGATTGTATTAAAAGAATTAGTATTGTACTTATTCCTAGGATATATAGAAATTCATTTAAGAATCCTGGAATCTCTATTACTGCTGTAACAGTAGTATCGTCTAATCCATTTTGAAGATACATATAGGCTGTTTTACCAAAGACGATATCTTCTAAATACCAATTTTCAACCTCATACTCTTTTTCAAATGATTGTTCTGGATATACAGGCATTCTATCCATATTTATTTTTATATATTCTGGTTCTTTGTCTCCACTTTTTTTAATGACTTGTATTTCTCCTGTAGGTATTAATGTATATGGGGAATTATTATAGAAAGTTACTTTTAAAATAGCAGGCTTTATAAAGGGAATTCCTCTACTTATAACTTCAATGTTTGTATCATAATCATCGGTAATTATTTCCAAATCTGGATTATCTACGATATTTAATTTTACTAAGTGAGATATGGCCTCACTTGCTCCAATTGTAGAATCTTCTTTTTGTGTTCCTGTTTGTTCAAATACTATTAGATTGTAGTATGTACCAGGATCTAATGCTTCTGAGGCTTTAATTTTGAAATGTATAGTGGATGTTGTATTAGCAGGTATTGGTATATAATCATTGTCTATTTCTACAATTTCTTCATATGATTCTAGATCTAATACATATTCTGATTGTGGGTAATATTTGTATAGTTTTGGGGTTATAAATATGTCATAGCCATTATCATTTGTAAACTCTAAACTGTGTTCACTAGTTTCTCCAACAGCTAATGTGTCTTCTGTTAAAGATGGAGATATTGTTTCAGCATATATATTTTGAGGAAAGAAGAGTAGGCTAGCGAGGATAGTGATAGCCATTATTATTAACTGTCTTTTTTTGCTTTTTCTTTTTAAGTGTAAGGATGACATATATGACTATTATTACAGTTAGTATTAGTATTATCAACTTCCATGGGATTATCCAAAATGTTGTTGTGACATCTAGAACCGAAAATCCAGGATTATTTCTACGATATAGGATAATAGCTTCTGCTGTTATTGGTCCTATTGCAATTGCTCCATCATTAATATATTTTTCTAAATCCCAATTACTTTCATATGTCCCTGTATTATCTCTAAGAATACTTTGATCAGTTTCATTAAAAGAAATTCTTCCCACCTCTTGGTTAAACATGTTTGTTAAAACTATGTCTCCTTTTGGGGTTATATGTGTATCTCCAAGATTTTGAATACGAGTAATAAGAGTTGTAAAGTTTGGTTTTTCATATACTTTCTTAGTAGAATAGAAATTTAATATCTCTGCACTTTCTGCATAATCATCTCCAATTGTTATGAGTATGGGAATGCCTGATCCTAAGACGGTATATGTAGCTGTTGCATCTTGTTCTTCTGGATTTTCAGATAAAAAATATATTTCTGCTGTATACTCCCCTGGGGCTAATTCTTTAGGTACTGTAATTGTGTATTCTACAGTCACGTTCTTGTTGGGAACAAGTTCTAGCATATCTTTTTCTACAGATACCCAAGTACTTGCGGAGTAGGGATTGTTTTCATCATCTTCTTCGGATAGAAATATTGCAGATCCTGGCTGATTTTGTATTTGCCTAAAACTACTTACTTTTACATAATAGGTTATTGTAGAAGTTTCTAAATTCCATACTGTGAAATTATCATAATAGATTTGTCCTGGTTCTAATTGAAACATTTCATATGTTGGAGCAGTACCAATTGAAAGGGATTTTGCGTAAGCGTTTTTTGAGAAGAATATGGCAAGTAAAAAAAACAATGTTGCTAGTAAGTAGATATTTTTTCTCATGTTGTATCAATTATACACTCTTTTTTTAGTAGTAACCACCACAAATAAATGTAACAGTTTCTTCATAATTACCAGCTAATGCACTTGTTCCAGCTCTCGCTCCATATGTAATAGTAGAATCCTCAGAGGTAGTTTGAGCACCAATTTGGTATAGGAAAATCTGTGCATTATCAGCTGTTCTATCTAAGGCCCCAAATACTCCAGGTGTTGTATCTCGGAAATCTAATTCAACAACAGCGGGATCACCACCATCTGGATCAGATGCCGTCATACCAAAACCTTCTGATCCTGGTCCTGTTAAATCTATTGTTCCACTTCCAGTAGATTCTAGAATATCAGTAGCTCCACTTGAGTTATACAATCCTGCATCACCACTAGACCCATTCCCATAACCATATACAGCCCAATAATAACCAGCAGCAGATCCAGAAGTCGAAGTCCTTATATCATGTGTTCCCGTAGTATAGGAAGCACCTTGGTACAAACTTCCTAAATCAACAGTATTGCCACCAAGAATTGTACATGTTACTGTACCAACAGCTACAACTTCAGCAGATACGACAACCTGATCGTCATCAACAAGACTTAAGGCAAATGATTTTGATTGTGCAGGATCTCCACCGGCATCATTAGAGTCTAATGATAAAGTTACAACTTTTTGACCAGAAGTAGCTGTACCTAATTTTGCTGTAGAACCATTTGATATTTTAACACCGTAAGTTACTCCTGCGGTCAAATCATCAATATCTCCGATTGTTATTGTATCTACACTTCCTGCACCACTTCCTTGTGAGCAAGATGCGGTTAATGCTGTTTGTGCTGGTAGTGAAGAACCCACTACGTAGTTTCCTGTTGAATCTGCAGGGGTTGAGGGAACTCCAGATACCGTTAAATCAGATCCTGCTACGCGACACCATAGACCATCATCTCCATCGGGGAATTCCATATCTAAGGTTATAGTATCAGTTCCTAAAAGATTTGCTGAAGGAGTAAAGGCAATATATATTTCTAAATTAGCAGTAGAGGTTAGCCCACCTTTAATCCTACTGAGAGTAACATAAGTGTAAGAAAGTGGGGCACCAAAAGATTGATGTACAGGCAATAAAAGTATAGTGATAACAACTAAAGGTATTAGGAAGATATAACCGAGTCTCTTTAAAAATCTTTTCATTAAGGCAGTTTCTAAATTTATGGCCAAAACTTAAATATATAAAAGGCCTATTCTTTATATAATGTATATTATAATATTCATTTCATGTCAATAATGTCAAGTATTTTTACAATCTTAATACCTAGGAACGAATATAAAAGTTATAGTCTCATCATAGTCTGTTGCCCCGAGCTTATCTGTACCTGCTCTTGCCATTACATATAATGCCATTCTACCAGCAACAATCGGGCCATCTCCATCATATACTTTATTCCAGTCCGTATCTACTATACCTACATTAGCACCAGATCCACTGTAGTTCGTTTGCGCAGTTATACTTCCTAAACCCGAACCTGTATCGTAATCAAGGTAGTAACTTTGCAAACCAAATCCTTCACTCAGTGAATCTAAATCTCCTGTGACAGAGTCTATTTGTGCAGATCTAGTGGTACTGTATAAGCCACCATTCGTACCTTTCTGAACAATAGCAAAACCTCCTGCACCATTAGTCTCTGCATCCATCCAGATTAAATTATCTGCAGTAACTGTACCTGCACCTGCGAGTATAGAGTTTGTTCCTGTAAATGATATTGTAAATGGAGGATCTGTTTCTGTTGAAATTCCTCCTGTTCCTGCGATATCTATATCGAAAGATGATGATGTCCCTGCAGTTGTAGCTGTCTGTGATGGTCCTTCTTCTGTTTCTGTAAAATCTCCATGTAGTGCAATTATACGAATGTAGTATTGTGTTGCTTGGTCTAATCCTAAGACGTTAAATGTATCTGTTTCCCATTGAGTTTTTGTTCTGAAGTCGTTGATATTATGTGAGCTATATGTCTCTGGTTCATATGTTGATCCATCTATATATCTGATATCAGACGAGAAATTATCTTCTGATATCTGTATGGCATAAAGTGTATCTGTTGGATTATCATTTGTATCTATTTCAAATCTTGCTCTGTCATAGCAACCACCATCTCCACATATAGCTACCATACCACCAGTAGTTAATTCTGATGGCCCTGTTGTACAGTTACTGTATCCATCTGTTGTAGTTTCAAAACAGCTTACTTCTGCAATTGCTGGTCTAAATGCACTCGCCGGATCTGCAGTAACTTTATAACTTGTTGAATATATTCTTGGATCAGTTATGGTGTCATTTATAGTAAGCAGAGTAGAGTAGTTTGTACTCTCTGCGGTTCCACCACCTTGAGTTGTAATATCTACAATTTTATAATTTGTAGAATCTAATTCTTCTGCGATAGTAGAGTAGACAGGAAACAGTATTGTAAATATACAGATCCATATTGTAATTAGGACAGTTCTATTTTTCATAGTTAAGCTTTTTTAGTGCTTGGTATATAGTACTTTTGTATTACTTCTATTGTGGTCATAAGTAATATGAATCCTACAGGACCATATATTAATCCCCAGATCCCCCATAGTGCTAAACCTCCAAATATAGCTATGAAGCTAACAAATATTGGCATGCGTACATCTTTTGGAATTAATTTTGCTCTAAGTATCCCATCTACATTTCCTATTACTATTATCTGGAATAGAGCAAGTATTATACCTTTCCATACCTGTCCTCCAACTATAAATATTGCAGCGATTGGAAGGGTTATCATTCCCGTACCTAGGAGAGGGACAAAAGAGAATAGTACTAATAAAATCATTATTACAAATAAATATGGAGTTCCTAATATATATAGTATGATCCCAGCTATTAAGCTCTGTCCCAGGGCAACTAATAACATTCCCCAAACCATAGCTTTAGCTGTTTTAAGTGTTCGATCTATATATAGTGATGTAATTTCTTTATCAAATGGAATAATATTTTTAATAAAATTAATGATTTTATCGAAATGTGGAATGATGGTATATGTTAATCCATAAAATATTGTTAGTTTAAATAACGCATCAATAGAGAAACTGCTAATGGAGGTCGCTGCTGATAGAACATTGTTAGCTATAGTAGAAACAGAATTTTTAATGTTAGTGATTATTTCTTGTAGTGTTATCTCAACGGGTATGTTCAAGATCTGCATTTGATTATTAAACCAGGTTAATGCATTTTTTAAATCTTCAACTGTAGTATTATTTTCTACTCTTAGGTTATTTACTTGTTCTAAAACAATAGATGCTATATTAACTACAGCTACAATTAGTAATGCTCCAATTACTAATGTAAAAAGTACAGTTAATGCAGTAGATAGTATACTGGCACTTATCTTTTTAGTTTTTAATTTCTTTGTTAGGAATTTGTAAATAGGTTGGAGTATATATGAGACAATTACAGCTAATATTATTGTATTTATATATGGACTTGCTACGAATAGTGCTAGTCCAAATATCACACCAGCGAATATTCCGAATATTAATTTAGATTTTTTGTCTTTAAAATACTTTTTATTTTCCATCTGTTTTATCTAATATTTTATTATATACATTATATATTAGTTGTGAAAAATAGAAAGTATATAATAGTATATAGTATAATATTGGGCTTGGAGAGGTGCCAGAGTGGTCGAATGGGACGGTCTTGAAAACCGTTGTACAGGTTTCTGTACCGGGGGTTCGAATCCCTTCCTCTCCGCCAGTTACAAAATTTGGTATATTGAACTACAAATTTTATGAAACTCCTAAATCTTATAATTAATCTTGCAGAAGAAAGTAAATATATAATTCTTTTCTTTGTCTATTTAATAGAAGGACCAAACGCTGGTTTTATATCTGCTATGTTAGCTGCTGCTGGGAAATTAAATATATATATAGTAGCAGCTCTATTAATATTAGGAGAAATAGGTGCAGATTTATTTTATTACTATATAGGAAAAACGTTATCTGAAACTAAATTACAAAAGAGAATTTCTAAATATGACAAAGGAGAATTCTTAACAAATGTTAAGGAATTACTTAAAAAGAGTCCTGTAAAAGCTCTTGCTTTTATTAAAACTGTAGGCGTTATTGCAGTTCCTAGCTTAATATTAATAGGTAAATATCAATCTTTAAAACCTAAAAAATTTGTTTTTTGGACAATAGTGATCTGCTTAATTAAAGATTTGACTATACTTATCTCTGGATATTTTTTAGGTCTTTCAACTGAGACATTCTTAGAAGGATATGGGATATATAAGGTGGTTGGTGTAGTTTTAACAGTAATAATATTGGGATACCTCTTTTTACAATTAAATAAGGAAAAAGTTGAAGAGATTACACTTAAGATATTAAAAAGGATATAATTACAAACTTTATGAAAGAGATAATACCAGTATCGATAATAATACCTGCTAAAAATGAGGGAAGACATCTTCCTAAATTGTTAGAAAGTATTAGTGAGCAAACTGTCCAACCAGCAGAGGTTATATTAGCAGATGCAGATTCTCAGGATAATACTGTAGCAATAGCTGAAAAATATAATGTAAAAGTAATTAAAGGTGGAATGCCTGCTGTTGGTAGAAATAGGGGTGCTGAGATAGCAATTTCAGATACTTTATTCTTTATGGATGCGGATACATACTTCTTAGATATTGGGGATTTAAAGGAAATATATGATAAATTTCTTAAAAGTGATCTTGATTTAGCATCTTGCTATTTTAAAATGGATGCAAAAGAAGATGGTTTTCAGTCAAAAATAACTCAGGTTATATATAATTCTTTAAAATGGTTTGTAAGTAGGAAAATAGGGAAGATATTTAAATTTGATTTCGCTACTTTTCTAATTGCAAAAAAAGACCCTTTTGAAAGAGTTGGTGGTTTTGATGAAAAATTAGATGTTTTGGAAGATACTGAACTTGTAAAGAAGCTTAATAGATTAGGTTATGCACATGGTGTTTTAAATAAGAAAATAGGCGCTACATTTAATGATAAGAGAAAAGGTAGGCATACACCAATAATAAAAGAGCTTTTTGCTGTAGCAATAGGATATTTCTCCTTAATTCTTTATAAAAACCCTAGAACAAGAGAATTGGGTATAAAGATGAATAAAAAAGCTAAGAAGTTGTATGGTCCTCTCGGTGGTGTAATAGACTATCAAAATCCATATAGTCCAGATGACAGATCTCAAGGATATCCCAAAAATGTTAGTAAGGCATCTAGAAGATTTTGGGAAATATTTGTAGGTGTTTTAACCTGGGTTTTTGTCCTTCTACCTGTAATCCTTGCAATATTTAAGTTAGATACAATATTTGTAATATATATTGCATTTTTAGTAGCATATTGGTCTGTAAGAACTATAAAGTTTGTTGTGGGTATAGCAATTGGATATAAGAGATATGAAGAAGAGATCAAAACTGATTGGATTGGTAAGATTAAAAAAGAATATCCTAAAGAATTTGAAAAACTAAAATTTACATATCTTTGTCCTGTATATGCAGAAGATTTAAGTGTATTAGAACCTTCATTTGAAGCATTCGCAAATAGTACTGTAGGTGCAGATAAGGTAGATGTAGTTCTCGCAGTGGAAGAGAAAAAAGAAGAATATCAGAAAGAAAATTTTGAGTATTTAAAAAAGAAATTCGGGAATAGATTTAGAAGTATGAGGTACTACGTTCACCCTACAGGTATTCCTGGTGAAGTGGCTGGAGTTAAAGGTGGGAATATTAATTGGGCTGCAAGACATTATGTAAAAGATTTAGAAGAAGATGGGGAGAATATAGAGGATTATCTTCTAGTAACATGTGATTCTGATTTAAGGCCTCATGAGAAATATTTAGCTGCAGTAGCATATAAATATTTTGAAAATGGGGAAGATAAAGATAACTATTTCTATGCATCTGCCTTACATACTTTTAAAAATAATGTATGGGATGTTCCTCATATAATTAGGGTTCAGTCAAATATGTTAACTCTTGTATTACTGTATTCATGGGTTATAGATAAGAAAAAAGTTTTACCATTTAAGGGGGAAGAGATGTATATAAGGGATACATTCTCTTCGTATATTGTTAATTTAAAGAGATTGAAAGAATTTAAATTCTGGGATCCAGAAATAGCAAATGATGATACAGCATTTTACTGTAATGCTATGATTCGTACTAAAGGTACATTTAAAAGCCAAGAAGTATATATCCCAACATACAATGATGCTGTGCAGAATAAAACATATTGGAAATCTCATGCGTCATTTTATAAACAGCAACATAGATGGGGATGGGGTGGAATAAATGTTCCAATAATATATGCTGCAATGGCTAATGATCATGATGGATTTCCATTCTTAAGAAAGTTAGCTATATTTGAATATTTTTTTGAAACTCAGATATGGTATTTATCTATAGCTTTTGTGTTAACCTTTGGACTTGGTTTAATGGGAATTATAAACCCTAGTTATAATTTTACTGTTTATTCATATAATCTAGCTCAATTTATGAGTATAATATTTACTTTTATTACTCTTCTTAATATCCCATTGATTATATATAGAAGAAAGATAGTACCTGTTCCAAGTAATTGGAAGTGGTGGAGGCATATTTTGGATTTTGCAGAAATCATCTTTATAACTATAAATATGTTAACTTTTGGTTTTATTCCATACATGCAAGCTAAAACAGAAATGATGCTTGGATTGGCATCGTTTAAAAGAAACTTCTATATTACTGAAAAAGGTAAAAGTTCTTCTTAGATTAATAATTTTTTCATATATTTTGGATAAGATTGTATTAATAAAATAATACAAGTTTAAATGAAGAAAATTTTTGTAATAATCTTTTTTGTTTTGAATATATTTCTCCCACAAGTTGCCTATGCATTAGAAGATAAATTCTACAGTACAATCTCTTTTAGTATTGATGAAGTAGAAGATGATAAGGTTAAATTGTATAGAACTCCATATGAGATTCGTGGAGAATATACTGATGATATACTATTTAATACTGCAATTAACGATTTAACAACAAATGAACTTGAGACAAGAATATATAATAAATATGAAAGAGTTACTGTTAGACCTCTCTCAACTGTGGATGTGGGTTACTACTGGTATAATAACACATCAGAAGAGTTAGATATTGAATCGATTCGTATTCCATTAAGTAGACAAATAACGTATCGTGGAGATCTTACTGAAATTCTTTCAGATATCGGATTCGAAGATGGTGTAATTTATACAGATTCCCTAAATAAAGGTGGAAAATATTTAGAAGTAGATGGGGTAGGATTAATATCTTCACAGTCTAGCGGCTCTGTAGTAATAGAAACTTTAACTGTTAAATTGCCAGTTGAGATAACCGATTATGAAATTGAATATATGAGTGAATACACTTCTAAGGTTACTTTTACGGTTAGAAGTACAGTTAGTCAATATTTGAATGATGTATTAATAAATTACTCGGGAAGTGTTGATATTAGAATGGATTTTGAATCATATGAGGAATTTACTGTCTCAGTATATAAACAGTGTGATCTTGTAGGTAATGAGGTAAATTGTGGCCCAATGAGAATTAAAAATCCAAATATAAAAATGGTTTGTGGGATATATGGATCGCCATGGTCTGGATATATTAATCCTGATTCTATAACAGTATTTAATAAAATAGGTGATGATTGGATAGTTGGATCAAGAGCTCAACCAGATGTAGAAAGTTTTTGTATAACAAGATTGCCATATATTTATACTACAGAAGACATGATTGGATATATTGATCTCCCGGAAATTACAGATGAGGAATATTGGAGCGATCTTTTAGATATAGAGATTCTTCCTATAACATCCTATCAAGATAATATTTTTAGTAGATTCATAGGATTGATAAAACCAAATATAGTTGATAATCTTAAAGTACTATGAAATTACAAGCTAAAATTCCTGATTACGTACAAAAAACAGCAAGAATATTGGTTAATGAAGGATTCCAAGCATATCTTGTAGGTGGTGCTGTTAAAGATATTGTTTTAGGCAATGAACCACATGACTATGATTTAGCTACGGATGCTTTGCCAGATGAGATGATCGAAATGTTCCCTAAATCTGTTGCTGTTGGTGCACAATTTGGAACAATTCTTTCTTTAAGTCCGGATGATAAAGGAGAGATTCATGAAGTGGAGGTTACTACGTTTAGAAGCGAAGAGGAGTATGTTGATGGAAGATGGCCTAGTTCTGTAGAATTTGTAGTAGAAGTAGATAAAGATCTCGGGAGAAGAGATTTTACATTTAATGCTATGGCAATAGATCTATCGCAATTAGATTTAAGTGGAAATATAGAAGAGCAAACGGTAGAGATTTACGATCCTTTTAATGGATTAACAGATCTTAATATGAAATTAGTTAGAGCGGTTGGTACTCCAATAGAGAGGTTTAAGGAGGATGGTCTACGTGCTATGAGAGCTTGTAGATTAGCAAGTCAATTAGATTTTGATATCGAGGAAGAAACATTTGAAGCAATTAAGAAATCTATTCCGGTTGTTGAAATGGTCTCTATGGAACGTATTAGAGATGAGTTTATGAAATTACTCTTAAAATCTCCTAAACCATCAAAAGGCATTAACCTATTAAAAGATACTGGAATTTTGAAAATATTTTTGCCTGAGTTAGTTGACACAGTGGGAGTAGAGCAGAAGCTTTTTCATACATATGATGTCTATGAACATTCCATACGTACATGTGATATTGCCGAGGATAGTGTGAAGTTTATTGCTTTACTTCATGATATAGGGAAAGTTGATACAGATACAAAAGATGGACATTTCTATGGGCATGACACATTAGGTGCAAATATGGTTGAAAACATTATGAAACGACTTAAATTTCCTAATATAGAGATTGAAAAAGCGAAAAAGTTAATTCAAAATCATATGTTTTACTATCCTCACATTACAGATGAAATGGATGAAGAAGAAAAAGAGAGTCTTAAGTTAAATGAATGGACAGATGCTGCTGTAAGAAGATTCTTAAAAAGAGTTGGAGAAGAAAATATTGAAGATCTATTTAGGCTAAGATTGGCTGATGCTATGTCAAACCCATCTTCTGAATATGATCCAAAAGAAATTGCAGATCTACAAGCTCATATATCAAAAGTTTTACAGGAAGATATGGCTCTTACCGTTTCAGACTTAAAAATAACAGGGGATGATTTAGCTAAAGTAGGGATCCCGAGAGGGCCTGAAATGGGAGATATCTTAGATAAACTTCTTGATATTGTTATAGAAGACCCTCTAAAAAACGAAAAAAATATTTTACTGGAAGAGGTTCGTAAGATGTTGTAATATATATACTAATAATATGTAGAAAAACTGCCTAAATGAAGATAAAGTTTTGTGGTGCGGCCCGTACAGTAACAGGATCTTGTTATCTTATAGATAATGGAGAGACGAAATTTGTAGTTGATTGCGGTGCATTCCAAGGAATCGATTCTTATGAAAAGAATAGAGAACCATTTCCTTTTGACCCCTCAACAATAGATTATATTTTCTTGACCCATGCTCACTATGATCACTGTGGAAGATTGCCAATCCTTATAAAACAGGGATTTCATGGAAGGATAATATCAACTCAGCCGACAAGAGATTTAACAAAGTTAGTTCTATTAGATTCGGCCAAATTACAACAAGAGGATTTCGAAAGATGGGAAGTAAGAGCAAAAGAATCTGATAATCCGGAATTGATAGAAAGAAACAGACCACTATATTCAGAATCTGATGTAGAAGCCACAATGGATCTATTTGAAATTTATCCATATGGAAATTCTGTCAAACTAAAAGAAGGCTTAGAATTTAGAATGCGTGATGCAGGTCATATTTTAGGTTCTGCTATGTTTGAGTTATGGCTAAAAACAGAAGCTGGGAGAGATAGAAAAATTGTATTTTCTGGAGATCTTGGACAACCAGGAGCAAGGATTATAAGAGATCCTGACTTTGTAAGAGAGGCAGATTATGTAGTTTGTGAATCTACATATGGTAACAGATTACATAAAAATAAAGATGAAACTCTTTTAGAATTACTATCTGTTCTTAAACAAGCAAAAGAGAGTGGAGGTAATGTTCTAATCCCATCATTTGCTATTGAAAGAACGCAGGAACTACTTTATGAACTCAATCTATTTATAGAAAATAAGCTGCTTGAGAATGTAGATGTATATTTAGATAGCCCTATGGCATCAAAAGCAACTGAAATATTTAAGATGTACCCAAATTTCTATGATGAAGATGCAAGAAGATTACTCGAAAAAGGTGATGATCCGTTCCAATTCCCAGGATTCCATATAACAGAGTCAGTTGAAGATTCGAAAAGACTAATTGATAAACATGGTATTGTAATAATTGCTGGAAGTGGAATGTGTACTGGAGGAAGAATTTTACATCATCTTAAAAATAATTTAGAGAATCCTAAAACAAATGTTGTAATTGTTGGTTATCAAGTAGAAGGGACTTTAGGGAGAAGATTAGTTGAAGGTGAGCCTGTTGTTGAAATCTTTGGTGATAAAATAGAGGTCAATGCTCATGTTCATACTTTAGGAGGATTCTCTGCCCATGGTGATCAAAGGGATTTAAGATATTGGCTTAGAGGTTTTGGACGTTCACCCAAAATGGTATTTATAACACATGGTGATAAGGAGATTGCGATAGGTTTTGCAAATAATGTAAAAACAGAATTAGATCTGAGTGCAAAAGTTCCTGAAATGAATGAAGAATTTGAGCTTAAATAAAAATGAAATATCCAAAAGTTATCGAAAAAATTTATCAAGATATTAAGGATTTGAAAGTACAGGGTGCTACTGATGTTGCTATCGCGACATTTGAAGGTATGAAAGAAGCTCTTAAATTAAATCATCATGCATCAAAGGAACTCTTAAACTATGTTATCGAAGTAGGGAACTATTTAGCATATGCAAGACCAAATGAACCATTAGCACAAAACGGTGTCTTGTATGTACAATATTTGTTTGAAGAAAGGGCTATATACAGATTCCCAGTAGAAGATGAAAAGCAACTTTTTAAGGAACTATGTGATGAATTTCTACAGAAAATAGAAGATGATAAAAAGAAAATACTTGAATTAAATGTTCCTAAATTACAACAGGTAGATCATGTACTTACTCATTGTCATTCTTCTACTGCAGTAAATTTAATAAAAGGTATCTCTGAGGGTGATAAAGATTTTACAGCAGTATGTACAGAAACACGTCCTAGATATCAGGGTAGAAAAACAGCGATAGAGCTATTAGATGCAGGTATTAATACAACTCTTATAGCTGATAGCGCTGCAGAGTCCTTTATCATAGGTCGTGGTAGTAAATCCGTTTCAGAGGTTTTTATAGGGTGTGATGCTATTACTATGAGGGGACACTGCATTAACAAAATAGGAAGTTGGGGTATTGCTATGGCAGCACATCAAGCAGGAAAGCCAATATATGTCGTAACTCCATTACTGAAAATTGATCATGATTCTGCTTATCATGAAATAAAAATAGAAGTTAGAGAAGATAAAGAACTTTGGGCTGATGCCCCAAGAAATCTAGAGATGTATAATCCAGCATTTGAGGTTGTGGATTCTAGTCTAATTAGTGGCTTTATAACAGAATTAGGAATTCTAAAGCCAGAAGAAATTGGCAGTTTAGTTCGTAAAGAATATCCATGGCTATTTTTTAGAAAAACTTATGTAATGTAAATTAAAAATAAAAACATATGGGACTATATTTAAAAAGTAAAAAACTAGATCTAGAAGGTGGAAAGGACTTATATATCGTACTTAATAAAAAAGATGCAGACCGCTTAGGTTTAAAAGATGGTGATATGGCCTTCCTTGGGTATAGGGACACAGAGATGTATGTAAAGGTTATATTAACTGATACTAAGGTTAAAGAAGGGGAGATTGGTTTATATGAAGAACTTGTAGATGAAAGATTTGCTCCTGTGAATAGAAGAATTTTTTTGGACATTCCTAAGCCTACGAAATCTTTGGATGCTATAAGGAGAAAAATGGAGGGAGGAAAGCTTACTGAGGAAGACCTTCAATCAATTATGGAAGACATTGGTAATAGGAAATTAAGAGAAACTGAGGTCGCATTTTTTGTCAGTACATTTTTTAATCCAGGCTTTACTGAAGATGAAATATATTGGATGACTAAAGCAATGGCAAATTCTGGTAGGACATTAAATTTTAAAGATATAAAAGGTAATGGAGATGTTGTAGTAGATAAGCACTCAATAGGGGGCACAGCTGGTAAGGGAGTAACTCCAATATTAGTATCTATACTTGCTGCAAGCGATCTTGTATGTCCAAACACTTCAACAAGAGCAATTACTTCTCCAGCAGGAACGAGTGATATTTTAGAAGTTGTTATGCCTGTAGCTATACAGGAAAAACAGGTATATGAAGTTGTTAAAGAAACAGGTGCATGTCTTATATGGGGAGGATCTTTATATCTCGCTCCAGCAGATGATGAAATTATAAATGTTGAAAGGTCCCTTCGTATCCAAGAATTTCAGAAGGTGTTAGTTAGTATTGTTGCAAAGAAATTAGCAATGGGTACTACCTATGTATTGATAGATCTTCCATATGGTAAGAATACTAAACTAGATAGACCAGATGACCTAGAATTTCTAGAGAGAGAATTTAAGAAATTGTTCTCAAAAGTTGGTATTAACTGTTTTACTATTAGAAGACAGATAAAAGGTCCTGAGGGAAATGGAGTAGGACCAGCTCTAGAAATTAGAGAGGCTTTAAGGATATTGGAGCAAAGTGATAATAGATCTATTAGTTTAGAAGAAACTGTCTTAGATATGGCAGAGATCCTTTTAGAGGAGAGTGGTAGAGCAAAGAAAGGGGATGGAAGAAAACTGGCAGAGCAGGTACTACAAGAGAAGAAGGCTCTTGATAAATTCTGGGAAATAGCTAAAGCTCAAGGACAAGATAAGATTTTATCTTCTGACGATATAGAAATAGGTAAATTCTCTTCGGAAATAAAATCTGTTAAAGAAGGAAAGATAGTTAGTATAAATACAAGAGGAATTGTCGATATTGCTAGGGCCTTAGGAACACCTAAGATAAAAGAAGCTGGAATATATCTTAATAAAAATGTTGGAGATACCGTAAAGAAGGGTGAAGTAATAGCAACTATGTACTCTGAAACAGAATCGAGATTAAAAAACGGTCAAGAAATTTGTGATATAGAAAATACTTGGGAGATCTATTAGATCTTCTTGTTTTTGTTCTTTTTTATCTTCTTTATTACAATTCTTATTACTGTTGTAATTATAATAAGGAATACTATTATTAAAAGTATTGGTAATACTATAGCAACTGATCTACCAATTGTGCTTGCTTTAATAAATTTATTCAACCAATCACCAATATTATTACCATTATCAATTTCTTCTATTGGTAGAATCTCTTCATAAGTTTTTAGAGTATCAATACTCTCGATATCACTTTCATCAACTGCATACACAGAGATATTAAACTCTATGTTATTTATACTATCTAGAGAATCTGCAGAATATATACGAGTATTTGAAAGCTCATCATCATTAAAGGTCTCCCATAATATTTTATGAATATTTTGTCCTATATCCATGTTCTCACTCTCCCATGTAGGGTCTATGGATAGCCATCCATAATCAGGTAGCCATACCTGTACCCACTGATGTCTAACTTGTGAAGTTGGTGTATCAGAAGCCTCTCTTAAATTTGCATATCCTATCGCTGCTCTAGCAGCTATACCCTGTGCTCTCAGTATTGTAATCATTGCATCTGCATATTCCATACATACAGAAGATTCTCCTTGTAAGGCCTGTTTAGCACCAATTCTGTCATTTGTAGAATCTGCTTTTGTTTGGTCATATTCTAATTTTTCATTTATATATCTATAATCAGCTTTTATTAGATCTAGAACATTTGTCTCACCACTTTTTATATTATTTGCCTCATCTTGTACATATGAATCATTAACCTCCCAATATTGAGTTTCGGTTAAATATTTAGACAGATCAGTATCTGCTGAAATTACAGATGTATATTCCGAAATTGATGGATTTGGAATCTCCGTTTTATCCTCTAAAGGATCTTGACTTACCAAGATATATCCAGTCACGGATATTGTACTCTCCTTATTTGCATCTACCTCGAAAGTTACAATTATGTTTCCCTCAGAATCTACACCTATTTTTGTTGGAGTAGGTGATATAGATTCGATTTTTACTGTCTGATTAGTTTCGTCAAAATATCTTGGTAGCGATAGCTCAAATATGTTCTTTGAAATATTCCCAAGTAATTTTGAGTAACTCTCTGGTATAAAAGAATCTGTTTGAGGAGTGGTATAAGATAACTCAAATCTATATATTTGCGATGTTCCGAACTCTAAATATGGATTCTTTCCAAGTCTAGAATCTTGGGAAAATGTATATGTATTGAAATCTTCACCTTCATCAAATGAGTATGTTGTAGGCCAGATCTTTGATAAATCTTGAAGATCTTTATCTACTAAAATATCTAGATTATAACTAACCTTAGTCTCGGTTCCTGTATCTTCATGAGTCATTTCAAATTCAGTATCTTCTGGTAATGATGGTGCTTGTATAACGACATTTTGGTTAACTACTTGAACATAATCGTGTGTATTGTAAGTAATATATATTTTATATGGTAATGTTCTTGTTGTTTCTTTATAGTTTGGAACTATAATATCTATACTATCATCTTGGTCCTCTATTGAAAAATTTACTTTCTTTCCAGAAGAATCTTTAACTGTAATTGAATCTTTTTTAAATTCTCTCTCTGCTGTAATTTGATTTTCTGTTTGTGAAGAGAGATCTGGGATAGGGAATGTCTTATCTCCAGTAGCAGGAAAATAGTAACTACTATTATTTACCTCTCTAATATATTCAATAGTTACAGTAACATAATCAGTATTCTTTACATATTTAATCTCCATATTGCTCTCAATCTCAAAATCATAGCTTGCAGCTTTTACTATAGATGGGTTGAAGATTAGAGGGATTAGTAATAGGGCGTATATCAATTTTTTCATGTTTAAATAATAACATGTTTATAAACAATGTGTGAATTTTATGTTATTATCCCTATTATGATAACTAAATCACATACTTTATCGGTAGGAATTGTGGGATTACCAAATGCTGGGAAATCTACAGTATTTAATGCCCTTACAAAAAAGAGTGTACCAGCAGAGAATTTTCCTTTCTGTACAATAGATAAAAATGTTGGAGTTATAGAAATTCCAGATGATAGATTGGATAGGTTAAGTAACTTTTTTAAAACAGAGAAAAGAGTGCCTTCAGCGATGACATTCGTAGATATTGCAGGTTTAGTAAAAGGTGCTTCCAAAGGAGAGGGCCTTGGTAATCAATTTCTTTCTCATATTAGAGAGGTTGATGTAATTATGTATGTGTTAAGAGCATTTCCAAGTAGC
The DNA here is from genome assembly GCA_028694805.1 of Candidatus Dojkabacteria bacterium. Taxonomy (GTDB): domain Bacteria; phylum Patescibacteriota; class Dojkabacteria; order SC72; family SC72; genus WOZL01. The sequence goes on along the minus strand of JAQVKD010000002.1, from coordinate 35,987 downwards.
GAAATAGTTCATGTATACGATAGAGTAAACCCAATAGATGATTTTGAAATAGTTCAATCAGAGTTAATATTAAAAGATATTGAGAGTGTAGATAAGAGACTACATTCTGTGGAGAAAACGGCAAGAGTTGGGAATAAAGAATCTCAACTTGAAAAAGAAGCTTTAGAGAAGGTTTTAGAGAATCTTGATAAAGGTATTCCTGTAATAGATATGAATTTGAATAGTGAGGAAAATTCTTTGATATTAGATCTTTTCCTTCTTACATCAAAACCAAGAATGTTTATACTAAATTGTAAAGAGGGTGTAGCACAGGAAGATTTAGATAAATGGGAAAGCGAATTGAAAAAGTTTGTGGCTGGAAATGAAGAATATATCCTAAGGGTTGATGTAAAACTAATAGGGGAGATGGATAATCCTGAGGAGTATTCAGAATTACTTGGATATACACCAATGGCAGTAAATGATGTAATTATGATGGCATATAAAAGATTAAATCTGTTAACCTTTTATACAGGTTCTCAAAAAGAGTGCAACTCTTGGACTATAGAGAAAGGTGCAAATGTAAAAGAAGCTGCAGGTGTAATACATACTGATTTAGAAAATGGTTTTATAACGGCTGATGTCGTAAATGTTGATGAGATGATAGATGTGGGAGGATGGGTAAATGCTAAAGATAAAGGGATAGTAAAAAATCATGGAAAGGATTATATAGTTAACGATGGTGATTATATAGTTATTCTTGCTAATAAATAGATATCTATACGTTGAACTTTATCCTAGTTTCTGTTAAAATCCTTTCGCTAAATATAATTTTAAATTAAAAGAATAGATAATGGCTAAAGATGAGAACAAAAGGGTTTATGAGCTAATTATTGCACTAAAGCCACTGTTACCAGATGAGGTAAGAAAAGAGATCCATAAAAATCTTGTTGATATGGTTGAAGCTGATAAAGGAGAGGTTTTAGATGTAGATGTTTGGGGTAAAAGATATCTTGCTTACGATATTGCTGGTCAGAATGAAGCATATTACATTGTTTATAATTTTAGTATTTTTCCAAAAAATATTGCTGAGATAAAAAGACAGCTGGAGTTAAAACAAGAGATATTAAGATACATGATTGTAGAAGTAGACTATCCTGAAGAGATAGGAAAAAGAATTAAAAAGAAAGTTATTAAGATTTAATTCATTTTTGGGTATTAAGATAGAAGCATAGTTAAATTAAATAAATAAAAATATGGCTGCTAGGTCTTTAAATAAGGTAATGTTGATAGGAAATCTAACAAGGGATCCTGAATTAAAATACACACCATCTGGTGCTGCAGTAGCTACTTTTGGTCTTGCTACAAACAAATCATGGAAGGATGAAAGTGGAGAGCAGAAAGAATTAGCTGAATTTCACAATATTGTTGCATGGAATAAGCTTGCTGAAATCTGTCAGCAATTACTTGCGAAGGGAATGAAGGTATACTTGGAGGGTTCTTTAAATACCAGAAGCTGGGATGCAGATGATGGCAGTAAGAGATATAGGACAGAGGTTAGAATTACTGATATGATCCTTCTTGATAGCAAGGGGAAGCAAGGAACTGGTATGGATGAAGAAGAAATTCCTCAGGAGCAAAAAGAAGAGGAACCACCAGTCGAAGAAGGAGATTCTGCAGAAGAGAGTAATGATCCACTTGAGGAAGATTTACCATTTTAAATTATAAAATTGTTTTTTAATGATTGAGGAAGAAAAGAAAATAAGTAGTACTGATACTTCAGAGGAGTTTACATCAGATGATGATTCTCATAAAAGAAGAAGAAGAAAGAAGGTTGTTCAAAATCTTAAATGTCCTTTATGTGAGTCTGGTGTTAAACATGTTTCATATAAGGATATTTTTCAACTAAAGAAATTTACTTCTGTTAGAGGTAAAATCATTTCTAGTGAAAAATCTGGATTATGTCATAAGCATCAGAAACAGTTAAAAAGAGCGATAAAGAGAGCAAGATATATGGCATTACTTCCTTATGTAGCAGATGAATAGAATTTTATAATCATTAAGAATGTAGGAGGGGAGGAAACTCCCCTTTTTTATTGAAAAACATAGTATATTTAAGTAAACTGATATATATGAATAAACTGCCTATACTTCAAAAAAATGCATATTTAACTATTGTTGTGAAAAATAATGCAATATGGTCACATCTTGCTTATGTAGATTATTCCTCAGAGATACAATACATTCTTACTGACTACACAGACATATCTCATTTAAAAAGAAGATTAGATGATTACATTTTTATGGAAGAATTTTGGAAAGAGTATTTCACTCTTTTGGAAAAAACATTTGATTGGAAGATGTTTCAATCATTAGATTCTGAACTTAATCGTGTAATTGAATTTAAAGATGAAAACTATGGTTTAAGTGGTGTTAAGGTCTTAGTTGACGATAATCAGGACTTCTTAACGAATATTTTTCATTCAATTTCTCAATATTCACATGATATTACAGTTAGAGTTATGGATACCCAATATATTAGAAAGATAATAGGTAAGCTCTCAGAGAAATTAGATTATGAAAATCTAGTATATATTGATTTAGATATTGATTCTTTCCAAATATATAGGGTTAATAGAGAGAATAAAATCTCTAAAAAGGGAACATTACCTACTCAGTATCAATATTCTGAAATGTCTCAGCAATGGAGCAATGAGATAGGGATAATAGATGCAATAAGAAATCGCAGGCTAAGAGCTTTTCTAGCTTCTGATCTGGATAGTTCTCAGATCCAAAATAATTGGGCAAACCTAATATTACATCCTGTCGATGTTCTATTAGATCCAAATATCTTGGATACATTAAGAAGTTTTACAACAGTACAACTTCTCTCATTGATAAACGATAGTAAACAGAAGTTATCAGGTATAGAGAAGGGAAATTCCTTAATTATAGTTGGTGGAAAAATTCCAAGACTTCTTGGCAAGAAAACAACACTTTTAACCTTAATAGATGGCTTAGAACTATATGGGAATTTTGATGTTATATGGGATAACGAAGCGAAAATTCTTGCATATGGTATTAGTACTGCAGAGGGCATTGAATCACAAGATATAGTTATTGGTAAAAATGAGGTAATTTCTGATATTACCAAAGTTATAATCCCAGAACTTAAATCACAAAGAGCAAAGAATAAAGTAATATTTTCCGGTTTAATAAGTTCTCAAGATTTTGATGAAGAAAAAATTGTTGTATTAGGTGATACATTTGAGTTAATTAAAGTACCTAATAAGATAAATAAGGTCATTTTTGAAGGAAAGTTTGAAAACAATGTATATGTTCCTTCTTTAGAAAGAAATCTAATTAATTTTGTATCATCCCCATTGGGTAGTAGATATGAAAATATCCTCATAGATTCTAGACTGCGACCAATTGTGTATGGTACGGATAGTTATAAAAATAAATTAAAAATTAATAAGTGGTTAAATGCTAATTAAAGCGAGAGTGTTTGAACATTACAGTAATTATAATTTTAAGATTCCATTAGATGGTGGAGAAAGATTGTATATTAAAAATGGTCAAAAGATAGGTGCAGGAGAGAATCTTTTTTCGAAATCCGAAAATGGAATAAAAGAATCATATTTTCTAGTAAATGATCTTAATTGTAAAATAGCTGAGTGTATAAAATATGTGTCATGTATTGATGGCTCATATGTTGAAGAGGGAGAGGTATTAGCTCAAAAAATGGTTAAAAATGGACTTACAGTAAAACAGATTGTTGCCACTGTATCAGGTATTGTAGATTTATCCAGAATCTCAAAGGGATTTATAGATATCCTATCTGAAGAGCAAGAGAATTTAGTTAAAAGTAATTTCTCTGGAACGGTAAATGAAGTTCTTCCTGGAAGCAATATATCTATTAATTCTCCAGCATCAGCATTGGATCTAGCTGCTACTACAATATTTGATAATAAAATATTTGGTAATATTCTTTTCTTTAATAAGGAAAATGCTGTGTTATCAGATATCCCCAATATAGATCTAAAAGGCAAAATAGTATGGTTTGGTTCATATCTTTCTATGAATTTAATATTAAAGATATTTCAAAGAGGTGCGAAAGCAGTATTAACATACTCTATGGAATATGATGATTTCAAAGATATCGGCCTACCAATCGGTGTTATAGAAGGCTTTGGTAGAATACATTGTGATAGTAAATTTTCATCAGAGCTATATAAAATAGATGAAAGTTTTGTTGTACTAGATGGTAGTGAAGATCAATTATTTGTTGCAAAAAAAGAGCAGAGAGAAAAACAAGATACTGGGTTTTTTGTAAAGGAGTTGTTAGGTGCTAAAGTTATTTCAAGACATAGTTCACATTATGGATACATCGGTATAATCAGTCAGATAAATGATCTAAACTATGTTACAGTAGACTTCGGAAATGCTGGTAAATCAATAGTTGATATAGGGTCTCTGGATTTCATTGTAATGTAATCATATAATGAATTTAAATTATTTTTGATCTACAAGATTATGGTAAAAAACGGCAAAAAAGAAAATATTAAAGTCCTTGGTGTTGTAATACTTTCCATATGTATGTTGGCCATAGGTTATACTGCTGGTCAGTTAATTCATGTTAATACAGATATAAGTTTAAAATCTCTAGTTACTGAAAAACCAGATATGAGTCTGTTTTGGAGTGTGTGGGATATCATGGAGTCTGAATTTGTAGAGCAGGATAAAGTTACAACAGAAGAGAAAGAATATGGTGCGATAAAGGGTCTTGTAGATTCCTATGATGATCCTGCAACGATATTTTTAACACCAGAAGAGACAGAGGCTTTTAATAGTACAAATGAAGGTAAATATTTTGAAGGTATCGGGGCTGAATTGGGGTATAAAGATAGTGCAGTAGTAATAATTTCTCCATTAGATGGTTCTCCTGCAAAGGAAGCTGGAATTAGACCTGGAGATTATATAATCTCTGTTGATGGTCAAGATATTACTAGCGATGATACTGTATACGATGTTGTAGATATGATAAGAGGAGAGGCTGGAACTGTTGTTACACTAGAAGTTCTACATAATGGAGATAGTGAAACTACTACAATTGAGATCACAAGAGGAGAGATTACTGTACCAAGTATGACAGTTGAGATTCTTGATAATAATATCGCATATTTAGACGTTGCGAGATTTACTGATTCTAGCTATCTCTCATGGATATCTAATTGGGAGAATGCAAAGGAGGAAATCTTAGATAGTGGAAGTGATAAATTGATACTGGATTTAAGAGGTAATCCAGGAGGTTACTTCGATGCCGCTGTATATGCCGCCGATGACTTTCTAGCAGGTGAAGAGATTATCTCTATACAGGAAGATGGTCAAGGTAACCAAGAAGAGTTCACATCAGATGAAGGTGGGGATTTTACAGATATGGAAGTTGTGGTACTGGTTGATTCTGGTAGTGCATCTGCTTCAGAAATATTGGCAGGGGCTCTTCAAATCAATGGCTTTGCAAAAATAGTAGGAGAGAATACATATGGTAAAGGCACTGCTCAAGCTATAGAGGAATTTTTAGATGGATCGTCACTACATGTAACTGTTTATAAATGGTTACTTCCTGATGGAACATGGATAAACACTGATAATCCAATTACTCCAGATTATGAAGTAGAACTTACAACTGAAGATTTTATTGCAGGAGAAGATCCTCAACTTGATAAAGCAATTGAGCTATTAGGTGGAAATTAATTTCACTTATAGTTCACTGAAAATTTGGTATTTTTTTAGATAAATTAAATTAACATAACTATGGAAACAGAGAAAAAAGATGCAAAAAAAGAAGTGAAAAAAGAAAAGAAGAAATTGAATATTAAATTTATAAAAATAAAAGATCCTAAAAAAGCTGGGATAGTAGCATTTGTCTCACTATTGGTTTTTGCATCATTAATGCTTGGAAGTATTGTCACTATTACAGTTTTGAATGGGAATCTAATAAATTCCGATACAGAAGAAACAACATCTATAGAGAATGGCGAGGATTTAACTGTAGTTGTTACTAAAGAAGAAAGTTCAATTATTGATGTAGTTGACGATGCCACAAAATCTGTTGTGAGTATTGCTGTAACACAAATGTCTTTTTCCCAAGAAGAAGGAGTTGTTGATGAAAGTAGTAATATAGGAACTGGTTTTATAGTTGATTCAAGTGGAATTATTGTTACTAATCAGCACGTTGTATCTGATACTGATGAAGATTACAAAGTAATTACTTCAGACGGTCAAGAATATGAGGTCTTAGATATACAAAGAGATGATAATAATGATATTGCTGTATTAAAAATAGATGCAACAGGTCTTACACCACTAACCTTAGGGAATTCTGATGCGATAGTTGTTGGACAAACAGTTATAGCGATAGGGACTCCACTAGGTGAGTATGTTGGTAGTGTAACTTCAGGAATTATAAGTGGTTTAGATAGGGATGTAACAGCTTCTACAGATTGGTTTGGTACATCATCAAAGACATATGAGAATGTTATTCAGACAGATGCTGCAGTAAATCCTGGAAACTCTGGTGGGCCTCTTCTAAATACATCTGGAGAAGTTATTGGTATAAACTTTGCTACAACATCCGGTGCTGATAATATCTCTTTTGCATTACCAATAAATATTGTTAAAACAAGAATAGATGAGTATATTACATATGGGAAATTTATTAAGCCATATCTTGGAGTATCTTATCAAATGATATCTGAATATCAAGCTATGTATTACAACAATGTTGTTGCTGGTGCATTAATTGTTAGAGTTGATCCATATGGGCCTGCATATGATGCTGGTATTGAAAGAGGGGATATTATAATCGAATTTGATGGTGAAGCAGTTGAGAGTTCTCTCTCCACTTTAATCTCTAATCATAAAGTCGGGGATGAGATAGAATTAAAGGTCTGGAATGATGGAGATGAAAGGAGTGTAACAGTTATTCTAGTAGAAGAGGAGTAACTACCCTCTGACAATTAAAAATCTATCTATGTCTTTTAAATCTTTTAAGATCTCTGTATTGTATTTTTTAAATATATTCTTTGTTTTGTTTACAATACTTCCTTCAGTTTCAAGTATTAATGTAAAGCTTTTTAAACCAGACTTTTTAATTTGTTCTAAAAGTTTTTTGTAATAAATATTACCATCTTTTCCTCCATCTAAAGCAATCTTTGGTTCGTATTCTTTTACACTTTTGTCTAATTTCTCATACTGTAAGGTAGGGATATATGGTAAATTTGCTAATATTAAAACATTTTTATCCTTTAATTTTAATTTTGATATTAAATCCATCTTATGAAGATGAATAATATTATCCAATTTGTGATATTTTAGATTCCTTTTTACAACAGATATTGCCTTATTACTAATATCTGTGGCTATAAAATTTATATTATCAATACTACCTTTGTGTATAGTTGGTAGAGTTAAACTTTTAAGAAGTGAAATAATTATACAACCACTTCCAGTTCCCACATCTACTACCGTATCAAATTTAGTATCTTTAAATTCATGTATGGCTAAACTAACAAGCTTCTCTGTCTCTATTCTTGGTATTAAAACATTTTTATTAACTTTGAAATCTAGAGCATAGAATTCTGCAGAGCCTTTAATATATTCCCAAGGTTTATTTGATTTAATATCATTTAAAACTTTTTCTAAATCTTTATCATTTTTCACATAATTTTCAATTTCCTTTGAGATTCTCTTATAATCAGGATATCCAACACTCTTTAACGTTTTTTGAATTTCATAAAGCTTTTGGAGATTAATCATTACTATTTTCCTTGAGTGCTTCTATCTGAATCTTATGTCTTGTTTCGTCCAACATATCTTGAATGTTTCCATTTAGTATTGATTCAAGATTATGCCACGATTCTTTTATTCTATGGTCTGTAATTCTATTTTGAGGGAAGTTATATGTTCTAATTTTCTCAGCTCTCATTGCTGTTCCTATCTGTGAAGATCGTAAATCAGATCTTTGTGCGGCTAATTCTGATTTCTTTTTCTCATACAGTCTTGCTCTTAGTATTTGCATAGCTTTCTCTTTATTTTGTGCTTGATGTTTTGTTTCTTGACAGCTTACAACAATACCGGTTGGAATATGGGTTATACGTACTGCAGAGTCTGTTCGATTAACACACTGACCGCCAGCTCCAGATGCTCTCATTACTTCAACATTAATTTCTTCTGGTTTAATTTCTATATCAACATTTTTAGCCTCTGGAAGTATTGCTACCGATGCAGTAGAAGTATGTATTCTACCTGAAGATTCTGTCACGGGAACCCTTTGAACTCTATGAACGCCACTCTCATATTTTAGAGCCTTATATACACCTTTTCCACTAATTTGAGCTATTACTTCTTTATATCCACCACCTTCTGTAACATTATCATCTATTATCGATATACTCCATCCATTATTTAATGCAAAATTCTTATACATTCTAAAAAGATCTGCAGCAAAAAGGGCTGCCTCATCCCCACCTGCTCCAGCTCGAATTTCTAGTACAGCAGATTTCATATCATCCTCATCAGAAAATTGTCGATCAATTTTCATTTTAGTAATCTCTTCATCGAGATTTGTAATATTTTTTTCGTTATTTTCTAATTCTGTTTTTGCAAGATCTCTCATCTCTGGATCATTTAATAGCTCTTGGGCTTCTATATATTCTCTAATAGCCTTTTGTATATTTATTATTAGATCTGAAAGAGTAGAGTAGTATGCAAGCTCCTCACTAAGAGATGACATATCTTCTCCAGTTTGATGAGCTACAGACATTCTTTTCTCGAGATCTTTTTGAGTTTCTAACGCGCTATTATCTTTATATTTTTCTGTATAATTTTGTATATCCATATTAGGATAATATCAATTTAAAGATTGTTTGTGAAATTGTTACTTAGAGATATCTGCGTTAGCTAACATATCTTTAAGTGTAAGAGTTGGCTCCTGTTTTTTACTAATTTGATCCTTCTTTGCTTTTCTTTCAGCCATTTTTGCCTTCTTAGATTTGAAAGACATCTTTTTAGATTTCTCTATCTTGTCCTCAAATTTCTTAACAAGGTTATCTGTATCAACGATTTTTTGTTCTCCAGTATAGAAAGGATGACATTTTGAACAAAGTTCTACATTGATTGTTTCTACGTCTAATGTTGAACCAGTAGTAAATGTATTACCACATGAACAAACGACTTTTATCTGGTTGTATTTTGGATGAATTCCTTTTTTCATAACGGGTAGGATTATAGCAGAACGATATCTAATCCACAAGTAGAGAAGGTCTGTCCTAGATCCGACCCCATATTCTGGTAGAAAGTTATGAAAAAAGGCGGTTAATTTAAGAGATTTTTCATTTCCCTGACTTAAAATTGAATTATATGAGCAGAAGTAAGAGAAATTTCAAAGAAAAATCCTATTATCATGTGTATAACAGAGGGAATAATAAGGAAAGGGTTTTTGCTAGAAAAGAAGATAAACACCTTTTTGTTTCTCTTCTATATAAATATCGAAATGAGACAGATCTTATTTTAGATACATATGCGATTATGGATAATCATTTCCATCTTCTAATTAGAACTGGCAATAATCCTGATCTCCTTAGTGTTTTTATGCAAAAGGTTTGTACTTCTTATGCGATGATAATTAATCGTAAATATGATAGAGTAGGACATATATTTCAGGGAAGGTTTAATGCGAAGTTCTTACCTTACAAGAAGGATTTAAAACAGGTTCGAAGTTATATCAAACAGAACCCAGTGCAAGAGGGTTTCGTTAAGAAGGCGAAAGAGTATCCATGGTTGAGGGCCGAGTAACGTGATACCTACAAGTATGATTATCGGTTGAGTTTGTTCAAAATGGGGTCGGACCTAGGACAGACCTATTTCTATTTGCTATAGCCTGTAAAAAAATATAAAATTGTATTCGTTAACTTGAAATTGTTTATTATATGAAAATAAAGAAGCATAACTGGACATCGTTTATTATATCTGGTGATAAGATCACTGTCATTACAGATCCTCAAGAGTTAAATAAATCTGGTTTGAGTTTTACAAAAGCAAAAGCTGATGTTGTTTTGTTTTCTGATCCAGATCTAAAAATGCATACAGATATTTTAAAAAAGGAGGGTATTGAAAAGAAGGTAGTACCAGATAAAAGAGATAGTATTATTGAAATAAGTACACCTGGAGAATTTGAGATTGGAGGGTTAATGATAAGGAGACCAGTTAGAACGAACTTCTATCTAATTGATGAGCAGAATCTTAGAGTCATGTATATGGGTCTTGCTGGTAAGGACTTTGATCCAAAGGATGTAGAAGATGTCGGAGATGTAGATGTCCTAATTGCTCCAATAGGGAATGGTGATATGTTTCTAAATTATGAAACTTTAGAAAAGGTTTTCTCAGAAGTAGATCCACAAATATTAATACCATGTGGACTAAAAGAGGATGGTGCTAAATTAGGAAATGAACTTAAATCAAGAGATGATTTTATTAATCACTTTGGTTTCTCCAATATCTCTGATGAGAGTTATATAACTGTTAAACCTCGAAATAATGAGAAGGAGGAAACCCCTATGGAGGTTATATTTCTTTAGATGTAAAATAGCCTATGGATAAACTACCACCACAAAATATAGATGCCGAAAAATCACTGCTCGGTTCTATGTTGCTTGATAAGGATGCAATTATAGAAGTCTCTGGTTGGTTGAGGCCTCAGCATTTTTATGATCCAAGACATGCCAAAATTTATGAGAATATTCTATATCTGTTTGAAAATGGTTTACCTATAGATGTTGTTACTATTTCTGATAGATTAAAGAAACAGAAAGAGTTAACAAAAATAGGAGGTAGAGCATATTTAGCAGAACTGTCTAATTCTGTTCCTACAGCTGCACATGCAGAGGAGTATGGAAATATTGTTAAAGAAAGTGCTACAAGAAGAGGTTTAATATCTTCTGCTACTCAGATAGTAGAGATGTCATATGATGAGGAACAACCAGTTCATGAGGTTGTAGATAAATCAGAGAAACTTCTATATGATGTTGCACAAGAGGGTATTAAAGCTAATTTTGTACATATTAAAGAACTTCTTAAAGATGCTTATGAGAGAGCAGCTAAAGCTCAGGATGCTGATGAATTAAGGGGTATCTCTACTGGTTTTAAGGACTTAGATGCTTTACTCGGTGGGTATCAGAAATCTGATCTTGTTATACTTGCTGCTAGACCTTCTGTTGGTAAGACTGCTTTAGCTTTGGATATGATGAGGCATGCTGCTATTCATGAAAAGAAGAATATTGCATTCTTCTCATTAGAAATGTCTAAAGTTCAGATTATGGATAGGCTTTTAGGTATGCAGTCTGGTGTTCCTTTTTGGAAGATTAGAACTAATCAGGTTACTGATGATGAGGTTATGAAATTATCAAATACCATGGGCCTTATGGCTGATGCTAATATTTTTATAGATGACATGGCTGGTCAGCATATCAATCAGGTTCGTACTAAAGCAAGAAGGTTGGCTATGGAGAGAGGTGTAGATATTATCTTCTTAGACTATCTTCAGCTTATGCATGGTAATAGTACAGAGAGTAGAACATTAGAGGTGGCAGAGGTTTCTCAGGGTTTGAAAAATTTAGCAAAGGAATTAGATATCCCTGTAGTTGCACTTTCACAGCTTTCTAGAGCTATAGAGCAGAGACAGAATAGAAGGCCTCAGTTATCTGATCTTAGAGAGTCTGGTTCTATAGAGCAGGATGCTGATGTTGTTATGTTTATAGATAGAGAAGAGACTTGGAATCCAGATACTGAGAAAAAGGGAGTGGGGGAATTATTTATAGCTAAGCATAGAAACGGTCCTACAGGTGTAGTAGAGTTAGCTTTTGTTAATGAGATAGCTAGTTTTAGGAATTTGTATAAGAATAAGGAAGAATAGTTTTTTTGTTATTCCCAACATATCAACTTTTTTGTATAATATAGCCACATTGGTCGAGTGGTGGAACTGGCAGACACGCGGGACTCAAAATCCCGTGCTAGCAATAGCATGAGGGTTCAACTCCCTCCCCGACCACTCAGAATAATATTAGCGGAGGTAATATAATGAATTTTGAAGAATTCATACTAAATATAGTAAATGCAATAGCAGGTGCTAATTATAATTTGGTAGGAACAATATTTATCCTTGTAGCTATAGTCTTCTGGGTAGTTGTAACAAGCTGGATATGGGTTGATTCTGATGAAAGGACTACTAATAAATGGATAAGATTATTCTATGTCGTAATAGGAATGATTCCTATACTGGGTTGGATCATATATCTCATTGTTAGACCTCCAGAAACAATAGATGAAATATATTGGGGAGATTTAGAGAGAAGATATCTGAAATATGAAGCTAAAGATCTTGGAGATTGTCCTAAGTGTGGTACTCAGCTATATCCTGGATACATATTTTGTCCAAATTGTAGACAAAGAATAAAGATAAAATGTGATAAATGTGGTGTGTATGTAGACTTAGAATCTAAATACTGTACTCATTGTGGAAATCAGATGAAAAAAAGAGTTGTGAAAGAAGAAGAGATTAGTCAGGAGGAAATGCAGAAACAAATAGAGGAGACAAAAGAGGAGGCTCACGAAACAGTTAAGTCTAAAAAGAGTAAATATAAACAGGAGAAAAACTTTGTCCATAGAGTAGGGGAATCTGTAGGGAAAGGATATCAACTTTTGGGAGATAGGATTAAAGGAATTTTTGAAAAAGAAGAAGTTAATGAAGAAGCTGAAAAAGAAGAAAAAAAGTCAGAGGAGAAAAAAGAAAAAGGGAAGAAAAAGAGTAACAAATAAGTGTATAATGTTATCAATATGAATACTGTATTTGAATCTATACGTATTTTTCTAGTAAATCTACATCCTTTATGGGTATATTTTGCAATATCTATCGCTGGGTTATTTATATATTGGAGAGGTTGTAAAGAAACTAGAAAAAATATATCTTCTGTTTTTGATACTTTCTTTATATCTATAATCTCTGGATTAGGAATGGCAAGAATTTCATATCTTGTTATAAATTGGTCAGACTATTCTAGATATGCATGGTACTTTCTACCATATGAAAGATATGGAGATAGTGTATATTGGTTTAGACTACTTCCGTGGAGATTCCTACGTATATGGGATGGTGGTTTAACAATATTCGTTGCAATGGTAGCATTTTTAATAATTCTGACATTTTTAGTATTGCTATACAAAAAATGGAGATGGTATCAGCTATACTTCCCAACATTTTTTGCCATGACTGTAATGCTTGGAATATCATTTATATATTTAGGAATAGTGAATGAGTATGTAGAATGGTGTATAAGAGGGGGATTATTAATAGCTTTGCCAATAATATTCTGGGCAGTATCAAAAATTTTACTGTTTACTATAAAAAATGGTATTAAAAGAAGAAAGACACTTGTATATATAGGTATTTTACTATCAACTTTGGTATCTTTATACATCGCATATGGATATCTATCAGATACTCTTTCTAATTTTGAATTAATTTCTGTAATGGGTTTACTAGTTTGGACGGCAGTAATGGATATAGTTTCTATCATCGATGTTAATAGACCGAATGTAGAAATAGAGAAAGTCTCAGGAGTTAGGACTGTAGATATAGAAGTTAATCAGCCTGTTAGAATTAGATAATGGATATAACAATAGATCAAAAATACAATAATCAAAGAGTTGATAAATTTTTAGTATCTCAATTGCATGAGATGGGTTTTAAGCAGGCAACTCGAAATATGATAAAAGATTATATTTCAAAAGGAATTAAAGTTAATGATGAAGAGGGGAAAGCCTCTCATAAACTAAAGATCGGAGACACTATTTCTATAGATAATGAATATTGGAAAGAATTTTTTACCAATATAGATCTTAGTGATCAAATACTTCCTCAGGAAGGTAAATTAGATATACTTTTTGAAGATGATTCTCTTCTTGTAATATTTAAACCGAAAGGTTTAGTTGTACATCCTGGTGTGGGAAACAAAAAAAACACATTAGCAAACTATCTTAGGTATTATTTAGAGTCAAAAAATGAGTTTGATAACAATATGGATAGAGCTGGAATAGTACATAGGTTGGATAAAGGAGTCTCGGGAATTATGGTTATTGCCAAAACAAAAGAAGTTCAAGAAGCTCTTAAAAAGCAATTTATAAATAGAGAAGTAGATAAGATATATCTTGCACAGGTAAAGAAATTTAAAGAATCTGAACTAGATCATATTAATAAAGAAAATTTAGATACTATTTTAAAGGAAGTAGAAAAAAGAGGTGTAAATTATGATAATTGGTTTAAAGCAGAAGGATTTATAGGTAGAGATAATGTAAATAGATATAAGATGAAATTTAAACTTTATGAATTTGAGGGTTCTAAACCAGCAAAAAGTTATATATTACCTGTAGAAGATAATAAGTTGATGATAAAGATAGTAACTGGTCGTATGCATCAGATTAGAGCAACTCTTAACTATTATGGATACACTATAAAAGGAGATACACTTTATAAATCAAATAGAGAAAAAACTTCTTCTGAGAATATTATGCTACAATCTATCTACCTTTCATTTCTGCATCCTCGTACTAAGAAGAGGATGTCTTTTTTAAAAGTTTAAAAAACATATGTCTGCCCACAAAGTAAAAAGGAAAAAAGTAAAGAAGAGCCAAGATAAGAAGAAAAAGGATTTTAAATGGAAAATCTTTTTGTATATTGCAGGAGCATTACTCTTTCTTTTTTTACTTTATCGTATTATCGTTTTAATAAGTTTCAAGGTAGATTGCTCTAATATCCCCACAAATATACTTTCAAATGATTCTTCTTTAGTTAACACTTTTTTTGTATTTGAAGAGGAAGGGAAAGTTGTAAATATGGAGCTAGTAACATACAGTCAAGATCAAAAGAATCTTTTGAGAATCAATATACCAACGAATGTCTATGTTACAGAAGATTCTGTAGATGATTTCCCGATTTCATCCATGAAATCAGTTGGAGAATTTTTAGAACATGGGTCTGGAAGAGAATATACAGTTGAGTATATGAGTAGTCTTCTAGGAATGAAAATGGATAACTATGTTTGGATTGTTAATAGTAGCAGTACACTTGATGAATTTAGATCGAAACTATCTATTATGAGTATATTATTTGATTTCAGATACAGTAGAGAATTAAGAGATAATGTCTATTCCAATCTTCCTATACTAAATTTAATAAAAGAAATAAACTTTATCAATCAAGCTATAACCAACTATCAATATGAGGAGATGGATATCTCTGATTGTTGTGTAGAAAATATAACTATCTCTACAAATCATCAAGAATCTTTATTTAAAGTAAGTAGTTTTGATGATGAACTCTCAAAATATATTGATGAGTTAGTTAGTAAAGATGTTGAAAAGGAAAGAGTAAATGTTGAGGTATATAATGGAAGTAATATATCTGGTCTAGCTAGTGAATATGCTAGAAAAATAAGACATACTGGATGTAGAATTTTAAGATATGATAATGCGCCTAATACTTATGATAAGACTGTTATATATATTCCAGATTTAGATGATTATAAGAATTCTCTCAGTTTGGTGAAAGATGTTGTTGGAGGAGATGTAGAAATTAAATATGAGAGACCAACTTTCATTACAACTGGAGATATTATAGTATTACTTGGTACAGATATTGCCGAGTAATTTTAATTTGATGTAAATATCTTGTACAATATATCTATTATGGTAGGAGTTATACTTATTTTATTAATATTTTCACTCGGTTTTTTAGCCTTTATTTTCATACTTAAAAGTAAGTTTGATAAAGAGGAAAAAGAAGAAGTTTTTGAGAGTATGAGGAATCCTGTTATTATGCAGGTTCTTGTCCCTAGAGAAAATGATAAAACACCATTAGCAGCAGAGCAGATGTTTGCATCATTACATGGTTTACTTGGAGATTCAAAGATTTGCTCTGATGCAATTAGTTTTGAAATTGTTTCGACTGGAGAAAATGGTATAAGATTTTTTGTTGTTTCCCCAAAACAGTTAGCAAAATTTGTTGAGGGTCAGGTATATGCACAGTATCCCAATGCTGATATTAAATATGTGCAGGACTATACTTTAGAGAATGTTGGTAATGGATCCTTTATAACTACAGGAGAGGTTGAGTTTGTTAAAGATTATATATTCCCTATTAAAACATTCAGGGATTTTGAAGTTGATCCACTCGCAGCTATTACTGGAGCTGTATCTGATTTAAAACTAGGGGAGAGTGCATGGATTCAATTGATCGTTAGACCTGTTGCAAATTATTGGCAAGAAGAATCAAAAAAATATATTACTGCTGTGAAAGATGGAGTAGATCTTAATGAGAATTTTGGGAAGAAACTTGCAAAGCTATTTGATGCTGTAGGAAAAACTCTTACAACAAGTTCAGAAGATGGCGGGCCTGTTAAAAAAGAAGTTGTTAAATTAGCTCCTGGTCAGGAGGAAGAGTTAGCTAGGATAGAGGAGAAGATGTTAAAGGTCGGTTTTAAGTTTGTAATTAGAATTGTAACAAAGGCAGAAAGCAAAGAAAGATCTGAACAGATCCTTAGGGATTCTGTAGCTAGTTTTAAACAATTTACTACAGCACATCTTAATAGCTTTTCATATTCTCCAGAAGGAAAGGAAGCCAAAGAAATATATATGGATTACCTATCAAGAATATTAGGTGAAGATGTGGTAGATATTATGAATATTGAAGAAATAGCCTCTGTTTACCATATGCCCAATATTTCTGTAGAGACTCCTAACATTGCATGGAGTAGATCTAAGAAGTTAGAACCTCCTATGAATTTACCTACAGAAAATGATTATGGTGTTTCTGTTTTTGCAGATACTGATTACAGAGAGCATAGGATTAATTTCGGTTTAAAACCAGAGGATAGACGTAGACATTTTTATTTACTTGGTAAGACTGGTGTAGGTAAATCAACACTATTTAAAAATATGTTCATTGCAGATATTTTAAGAGGTGAGGGAGCATGTTTTGTAGATCCTCATGGTGAAGCGGTGGAAGAGCTTTTAGATTTTATACCTCCAGAAAGAATAGATGATGTTGTATATTTTGATCCTACAGATATTAATCATCCGGTAGGTTTCAATCTTTTAGAGTTGGAGGATAAATCTCAGAGAGATTTAATTGCAGATGGTGTAGTAGAGGTGTTTAAGAAACAATTTGGCGATTCTTGGGGGCCAAGACTTCAATATATACTTACTAATGCTGTAGCGACTCTCTTAGAGGCTCAGAATACAACTTTGTTAGCGGTTATTAGAATCCTTACAGATAACAACTATCGTAAATTTATACTTAAACAGGTAAATGATCCAATTCTCCTGAAATTCTGGGAAGAGGAATTCGCTCAAATGTCTTCAAATACTAGATTAGTAACAGAGGCTGTAGCCCCTATACAAAACAAAGTCGGTAGATTTATATCATCTGCAGTTATTAGAAATATCATTGGTCAGGTTAAATCTACGATTAATTTAAGAGAAATAATGGATAGTAGAAAGATTCTGTTGGTTAATCTCGCTCAAGGAAAACTCGGTGAAGAAACAGCATCTCTGTTGGGAGGTATGGTAATTACTAGATTACAATCAACAGCTATGGAGAGAACAGACCAACCATTTGATGAGAGAAAAGATTTCTATCTATTTGTTGATGAGTTTCAGAATTTTGCTACAGATTCTTTTGCAAAAATTCTTTCTGAGGCAAGGAAGTATAAATTAGATTTAACTATGACTAATCAGTATATTGATCAGTTACCTTTAACAGTAAGACAGGCTATATTCGGTAATGTTGGAACTTTGGGTTCATTTGTTGTTAGTCAATCAGATGCCGCCATTCTTGAAAAGGAGTTTGCGCCAGATGTTTCTGCTGATGATTTGGTTTCTTTGGATTCCCATGCTATGTATATAAAATTATGTATCGATGGTATGACATCTGTACCTTTTAGTGCTAAATCACTACCACCAAGATATACACCATATGGGTTAAAGGATAGGGTAATAGAGGCATCTAGAGAGAAATATAGTGTAGATAGGATGATTATTGAGGACAAGATAATGAGATGGAGTCAACAGAAGTATAGTGATAAAGGTAATAGATCTGTTATGCGTTCTAATCAGGATAAAAAGGATGACTCTGAGAAAGAAGAAAAGAAGTCTGATAAAGAAAAGTAACCTCTAATGTGATAAAATATGTTGTATGTCAGGACATAGTAAATGGTCTACAATTAAACATAAAAAAGAGGCGAATGACGCTAAGAGAAGTAAGGAATTCTCTAAAGTTTCAACATTAATAACTCATGCTGCCAAAGTTGGTGGTGGCGATCCAGAAATGAATCCTACATTAAGGCTATATATAGATAAGGCTAAAAGTATTGGATTTCCAATAAATAATATAGAGAAGGCGATATCGAAAGGTACGGGGGAGGGTAGTGATGGTGTTGAATTTCACGAGGTTAGTTATGAGGGTTTTGGCCCAGGGAATATTGCCATCATTATTGATTGCCTAACAGATAATACAAACAGAACTATTTCTGAAATGAGAAATCTTTTTGAAGAAGTAGGTGGTGGTTTAGGTGATTCTGGTTCTGTATCATGGAATTTTGATGTTAAGGGAAGGATAGATATTAAGGCTGGACATAAGGAAAAGGGTGAGAAATATGGTGAAGATGATAGATTTATAGAGGATGATTTAGATCAAGTTATGATGGATCTTATGGATATTGAGGGTATTTTGGATATTCAGGAGGAAATGGTTGGTGATGTAAAGGGTGTTTATGTTATTACAGAGTTTAAGGATTTAGCAAAGGTAAGGGATAGTATCTCTGAAAAGTTACCGTATGTTATAGATGATGCATATATTATTAAAATAGCTAAGAATAAGAAGAGGTTAGAAGGGGAGAAGTTAGAGAAAGTTTTAAATGCTTTAGAGAAGTTTGAGGATCATGATGATGTACAGAATGTTTGGAGTGATTTGGAGGTATAATATCCTATGAGAATATTAGGTATAGATCCTGGTTTAGCTATAGTAGGGTGGGCTATTGTTGATTTTGATAAAGATCTTAATCCTCAACCGGTTGATTATGGTGCTATTATAACCGATAAGGGTTTAAATGTTTCTACTAGACTTAAAGAGATATATGAAGATATGAATGAGATAGTAGATAAATTTAAACCAGAAGTATGTGGTGTTGAGACACTTCTTTTTTATAATAATGCTAAAACTGCTATATCTGTAGGAGAGGCTAGGGGTATAGTTTTACTTGTTTTAGAGGATCATGGTCTACCTATATATGATTTTACTCCGTTACAGGTTAAGGATGCTGTTACAGGATATGGGAAAGCAGATAAAAAACAGGTACAGGAGAATGTAAAAAGATTTTGTAATTTAGATAGTATTCCTAAACCAGATGATGCTGCAGATGCTTTAGCTGTGGCTATAGCCACTAGTAGGGTAGCGTAGTGTCTTATAATGTTGCAAAGTGGGACGTATTTATATACAATATTTTAATGCCTGAAATATATAAATTTATAGATGTTTTTTATGACTCCTATAAAAAAACTTAATAGAAAAGAAGTTGCTGAAGATATTGGGGAAGAGAGACGAAAGAGAGCCGAGATTGGGCAACAAGATATAAACAGTCGAGGTAAGGAGATTGGGAAATTTCCAAAAAAGGTCTTAGATTTGGGTTTATTAATTGGAGAAATAGATTATCTTTTTCGTAGTGGGAGTGAAAAAATTTCTAGAAAGCAAGTAGAAGCAGGCTTAGAAGATGAAGGTGTCTCTACTAGTAATATAAAAATGCCTGAAGAATTATTAGCAACTGAAGTTTTAGGATACCTAGCGGAGATTGGTATTACAAATATTGGTATAACAGAGGATTTGGATGGTAACGATGTGGGTTTAGTTGCAATACCTATGAAACTGTCTGGAAGAAATATTCCAATAGGATCTGTTTTAAAAGCTTTAACATTTAGTATAAAAGATAGTGCCGAGTATGAGATGGTAAATAGTAAATATCTGGAGCTTTTAAGTAAATCAGCAGAGTTTGGAAACAGTTTGGAGGATGCTATCGAAATTGTCATGGGAGGAATTTCACCAGAAAATGTGTATCAAGAAAAGATAAACTTTTTTATTTATGAAGAGGAAAGTATAAAGAAGGATGAAATGGATACGTATATCGTGGGAATAGCGCCTTTTTATTTTCTTGGAGACGAAAAGAAAGGAGAGGGAAGTATCATTAAACAATACTTAGAACATCCTAATTGGAATGAGGGATAAAAAACAGTTCTGAAAATATGATATATTATAGGTACCTATGATTTCATATATATCAGGTAAAATTCTCAAAATAAATACAGGTAAACAAACATATATAGATATCCTTACTAAAAGTGGAATAGGGTATAGAGTATATGTACCATCTAATATGGATATAGATTCTTCTAAGGAGGATATAAATCTATATACAAGCTTTCAGGTAAGAGAAGATAATCAAACACTCTATGGCTTTAAAGAAGAAATAGATAGAGATCTATTTGAAGAAATAATCTCTGTATCTGGTATAGGTCCTAAAACAGGATTAGCTATACTCTCTACATACAAAAGAGATGAACTAGAGCAAATTATCTTAGAAGGTGATTCTAGGAAACTAAGCAAAGTATCTGGTTTAGGTAGTAAAGGTGCACAGAAGATAATATTAGAATTAAGAGGTAAGATAGAGTTTAATCAAGATGATAAAGAAAGTATAGAGAATAGTCGTATTAAAGAATTAAAAGATGCACTAAGAGCATTAGGATTCTCTGGTGATGCCTTGAAACTTTATATTAAAAAAGCTGAAAAGATACTTGATAAGGAAATATTGGAGATAGAAGATTTACTTAAAAGAGTACTATCAGATTAATGATTAAATCTAGTAAAAATACAGAAGAGAAGAATAGAGGAAAGAATAGTAAAGTTATTCCTAATGATAGTTATAATGGGAAAGATTCTGATTCTGAACAAAAGATTAGGCCTTCTAGATTAGATGATATTGTAGGAAGAAGTAATGAGAAGAAAACTTTAAGGATGATGATAGATTCTGCTAAGAAGAGGGGGGAAGTAGTAGATCATGTACTTTTTTACGGTCCTCCAGGACTTGGTAAGACTACATTTGCTATGGCTATAGCAAATGAGATGGGGTCATCTATTAGAATTACTTCTGGACCTGCGATAGAAAGACAGGGAGATCTTGCTGCTATATTGACTGGTTTAAAAGCTAACGATGTCTTATTTATAGACGAAATACATAGGTTGTCTAGAGTAGTGGAGGAGATCTTATATCCTGCTATGGAAGATAGAGCTTTGGATATCATTATGGGTAAAGGACCATCTGCAAAGACTATTAGACTTAGTTTAGAGCCATTTACATTGATAGGTGCTACTACACAGATAGGGAAGATTAGTTCTCCAATGAGAGATAGGTTTGGTTTAGTTCAAAGATTGGATTTCTTTGAACAGAGTGATATGCAAGATATTATTAAACGTGCATGTAAGTTATGGAGTATAAAGATTGAGGATGAGGCACTCTCCAGATTGTCACAATGTTCTAGAGGAACGGCTAGAATAGGTTTAAGGTTGCTTAGGAGAGTTAGAGATTACTCTGAGAATCAAGATAGAGACGTTGTTGATATTGATGTTGTTGAAAATACATTAGAGCTTTTAGGAATAGATGAAGAAGGTTTAGAAGAGATTGATAGAAAAATCTTAGATCTTATGTTAAATAGCTTCGGTGGTGGACCTGTTGGTTTGTCTACATTAGCTGCTGCTATTACTGAAGATACAGGTACATTATCAGAAGTACATGAACCATATCTTATGAAATGTGGCTTTATTAAACGTACTAATCGTGGTAGGGTATTAACAGAGAAAGGTGTAAGATATATTAGTAATTTATATGAATAATTTAATTACTCAAAATACTGGAGAGGATAATGTTAAGAGATTGAAATTGATCTTTCTTGCTTTTGGTCTTTCATTTTCACTATTCTTTACAAAAATATTTGCTAAGAGTGAAGTTTCTATGGATATTTATATAGTAGGGGCTATTTATGCTTTGATATCAATAGTAGGGTTGTTGTGGGCTTTTAATTTTCAAGTTCGCATAAAATCTTTTAAATACCTATTTCAGAGTGGTTTATTTGTTTTTAGTGAGGTTATCTTTGTTCTATTGTTTTTCTTTAAACAGTTCGATCGTATATATGAGGGAATAC
The DNA here is from genome assembly GCA_028694805.1 of Candidatus Dojkabacteria bacterium. GTDB lineage: Bacteria > Patescibacteriota > Dojkabacteria > SC72 > SC72 > WOZL01. Next base: position 13,649 of record JAQVKD010000002.1, on the reverse strand, counting down.
TTCTCTTTTTATTGTTAATATTTCTTGGAGGTATTACATATACATGCTTTTTAATGATAAATATATTTAATGTTTCTTTGTATAAGGATTTGCCTTTACTTAATGTTGCTCAAACAGCTTCATATATATTAACTTTATTAATGATATATTTTCTAACATTTGGGGTATTGGCTAGTGGTTTTCAGCTATATATAATTCTTCCAATTCTGTTTGGGATATATATCTTCTTATTATATATGCAGTTTAATGAAATAGGGGTTGAGAAGAGTCATTTGTGGTATGTTGTGATTGTAATAGCTTTAATGAATATCTCTTTGTTATTACCATTCATATTTGTTAGTTCGAATCATGAGGTTATTTCTATAGTTCCAACGATAGGGGGCTTTGTTGGTGGTGGGATTTTAACATTGAGTGGTAAGGAGAATATTAAATGGCAATTGTTTTGGTATAATTTTCTAATATTAATAATCGTTTGTATTGCTCTTTATATTAGTTGGTTTTAATTTTATAGTGTGTATTGGCGAGTAGGGGGGTAGAGTGTTACGAAAGCCTTTATGTCCCATAGTTGTTAATACCCTATAGTTTCACAGTGTGGATAAGATTGCTAATATACTCCATTAAAAATACTTAAAAAATATATATTTATTATTTGATTATTTAGTTTATCAAACTGATCTTAATCAATCTGTGTACATGTATTAGTAGAGGGGTGCTACTCTATGTAGTAATGGGTCAAATTTCTTATTTCACATATCGAGTATAATCACGGTTATATGCGATGCCATATGTAAAATTCTTTTAAACCTTGATTTCTATATTGTTTCTTATTTAAATTTATTTTTTTATTTTATCTCTTTTGTATATTTTTATCTCTTCTACTATCTAAGAATACTCATTTTGATATCTTATGGAATTTTTGAAAATAAGAACCCCTACTCTTGATAGAAAAATTAAATAATTATTAAAAAATATGCTTTTTAAATATGGAAATGTCAATAAACGTTGTTATTATAATACCAATGAATATCGAGGCTCTGTAATCGATTTTAAGAGAGAGTTTTAAATTAAAGGTATGATTGGACCTTTAACTTAGGCTCTAAAGTTAGGAGATTGTTGTAATCTGTTTAATCCGTTTAAAAAATACATATAGTTTGGATTAATTGCTGAGTTTGTATCTGGATGTATTTTTGTTGCTAATGAATGATATATTGTTCTCCAATTTCCATTAAATCTTAAAAATTTTGATCTAATAGTATCAAGTTCTTCAGGAGTAAGATTGTTAGATCCTTGATGAATTTTAGTAAAGAGATCTTCATTCTCAGTTTCTAGATCATAAATGTCTGATAAGAGTTGATAAGTTTCATTTTCTGTTGGATTTGATGAGTTAGGTCTTAAGCCATAAAATCTATCATTTGCATTATTACTAGTATTAGAAGTTGTACTTGTTGTTGATTGTTGATTATTTGGCTGAGCGTTTGTTTGGGCATTAGGATCAGCATTCGGTTGAGGGTTTGGATCAGCAAAGAAAGGTGTTGTTGGATTTTGATCATTTCCATTATGATTTAATCCGTCTCCAAGCCCAGGAATATTAAGTGTCGGTGTCGGATTGATTGTTTCTGATTGAACTCCATACATATAATCAGTTTTACTGAAACTACTAAAGATATCTGCGATAGAAACCCCTATTGAAGATATCCCCTTTACAGAAGAGTCAAAGATTTCTTTAGCTACTTTTATTACATTCTCTTGTTGAAGTGTTTGTAATTCTTGAAGGTAGAATTTCTGTTGTCTTAAGGATTGCAGAATTTGTTGTTGTTCTAAAAGTTTGTCCATGATAGAGGTTGTGTTTGCTATATCCCCTATTGTTGATGTAGTGCCTGCTGTCCCCTCTAATAATGATTCTGCTAAGTTCTCCCATGCAGGATGTAAATTCTCTGATGCTCCTATTGCTTGCTGTAGACTTAATATGGCAGAACCTCCATCTGAGGCTGCCATTTCAAGCATACTCCCAAAATCTCCACCATATTTAGCACTGTCATATGTCCATCTTAATATTCCAGCATTAACTATCTCTGCTGGGGAGACATTTAATTGTTGGCTTAACTGCTCAACTGCATTTCTTGTTTCATCTTCGGTTAAAGCTTTCGCTATATCTTGGAGATATTCAACTCTTCCAGCTCTTTCACTTACGGAAAGATATGTATTGATATCTTGTCCTGCGGCTTTTGCTGCTGGTTCAAGTATCGATTTATAATCTATGGTTGCAGTCTGATCTAGATTCGCCTGGTCTAACTGGAGATTGTTCATCTGTTCTTGAAGTGAATTAATGTTGTCTTGTACATCATCTATTTTTGTATTGGTTTGATCCAATAAAGAATTGGTTTCTTTTAGATTGTCTGTGTTTGTAATATTCGCATTTTTAAGCTCTGTAATTTTACTTATACCATTCATTACCCATTTAACTGCATAGAAGCCAATAACAGATTTGATTGCCCTTTCTGTTGCAGAACCGATGATAAATGCGCTTTTTGTTTTCGAAATAATTTCTTTTACATCATTTTTAGTTTCACTCCAAAGTTGATCTATGATTATTGTTGGATTGTCTGGTGTTGAGTTATTTCCTTCCTTGTATAAAACAGCATTAGCAAGACAGAATAGATCTGCCATTTGTTTTTGTTCAATAGCAGTTTTCTGCTCTGAGAAGTTTGATAGTATAGATTGTTTCATTAAATCTTTAACAAAATGCTTATACTGTTCTGGATTTTGTTCGTTGATTTGTGCTAAATGGTTGAAAACCATTTGTGGGTTCTCCAGAGTTTCTGAATTAGCATCTAAATTAATATTATTTTCATGTAAAAATGTTTGTATATGAGAATCTCTTTCCTTAACCTTAAATCCAAAATTCTCAGCACCTAAATAAGAACCACCTTTTAAGAATCTACTAATTCTCCCCCATGCTTTTCTGAAGAAACCTCCCTGTTCAGCTTTTTTATCTCTATCGCCAACGTTCTTCTGCCAGAATTCTGCAGCGTTTTCACCATTTTCTCCTATATGCTTATATTCCAGTGTTGCTCGAATACCTCCAGTAATTGCACCTGTAGCCAACGATCCAAGTGGTCCTGCAATTCCGGAAGCTGTCATTAAAGCATCTGCCCCAACCCCAACGCCTATTGGTATAGCAATCTCTGCCGCTGTTCTTGCAGCTCTCTTTAATCTGTCTTCAGATTTTGCTTCGATTTCATTTTTTCTCCATTGTTGTTGGGAACTTTCAATATCTTCTAAATATTGTATAAAAACGTCCTCATTAAGGCCGTATCTTTGTTGCATCCTCTCTTTTGTATTTATGTCATTTGGTTGTTGTGTTTTTTCATCTCCCAAATTTGTATAGTCTGCTACGCGACCAATACCACCAACACCGGAGTCTGGAATATTATTAGTTCCCATTGTCTTGCAGTTTTAACATATTATCTTGGAAATTATGAAAAAGCTCTGTTTTTGCCATTAAAATATCTCCATCTATTTCTTGTATGGGATTATTTATATAGTTTCTCAAGTCAATTATATCGGTTAGGTCAAATTGTAGGTCTGTTTTTTGAGCTTCCTGTATTGTTCTATCAACTTGTTGTTGTAAAATCTCTATTTTCATATTATTAATAGAGTCTTCAGTATAGTCCTTTATGTCAGGACACATAGATACAAGAGATTTTTGAAATTGAACAGGATCTTTCTCTTGTTGTGTTAATCTCTCAACATCATCAATATTGAGTTTTCCATCTCTAACGGCTTTTTCAATAGCCTGTTTAATGGATGTCTGGGAAATTTTTAATAGATATTGTTGTTTTTCTTGCTCCGAGAAATTCTCTAAACCAAGCAATATAAACATATTTATTGTGGACAGATTTTTCATTAAATAATGAAATAAGCTTATTAATACAAATATTAAAGAATATTTCAAATATAGTCAAGGAATTAAGCTAATTCACTTTAAGGTATAAAGAATTTTAAAATTCTGATAGAATTTATTGATATGAAGAAATTTTTTAAGAAGAATTGGGGGAAAATATTATTAACAGGGTGTCTATTAATTATATGTTTCTTATCTTTTAAATCAGGATATTCATATCTCTCAAACGATAACTATTCTCCAGATTTAAATCCATTATTAACTATCGAAAGGAATATAGAATCTCCAGCTTGGAGAAGTTATAGAGTTCTTGGTTTTGCTTCAGAAAGTGAACAGGCAGATATCTTTCGTTCAGGTCTGTATTACATTTTAGATCTATTGTTACCCACTTGGTCTCTTAGTCAAGTTTTTGCTTTACTATGTATATTTGTAGGTAGTTGGTTTACAGGATTGTTAGCATCTAATCTGATAAAAGATACAGAAAAGAAAAAGTATTCAGAATTGGTATTTCTATTGGGAGGTATCTTTTACATATCAACCTTATGGACAGTATGGGTGTATTACCAAAATATGTTTCCATACATTACACAGTTTGGTTTCCTTCCATTGGTTATATGGAGTATTTATAGATTGATAAAAAATTTTAATTGGAAAAATGCTTTACTATTATTTTTTTCAACTATTTTATTTACTTCAACCTTTGTTATAGCAACCCTTTTTGTAGTAGATATTGTAATAATATCTATATTTACATTAATATTCGCACTCACCTACTCTAAAGGGTTTAAGGATATATTAAAGAAGACATTTTTAACAATTCTATTATTTATATTTACTCAACTATTTTGGATATTACCATTTATACATTACACAATTAATGTAAGTGGAGATATTATCGACTCTCATACAAATGAAACTGTTACAACATCAATTATAGATTTGGAGAAGGAAGCTATGGATTATCTAAATTCTGCCCGTATGTATACAAGAGTTTTAGAAACAACAGATGATCAAGAGGGTAAAGAATATTTATTTAAAGATGCTGAAGAATATCTTACATACGATTATTTTAAATTTGTTGCTTTAATCCCAGCAATTTTTAGTATTATTGCTATTATTTTTGGATTTGTGAAGAAAAAAAGAAAAGTTGTTTTTATTGGTCTTGTCGCAATTTTAACTTGGTTCATAATCAAAAATCAGAATTTTCCATTAGGTAATATTTACATCTTTTTACAGAACAATATTCCTTTGTTTAAACAGGTGTTCAGATGGCCATCTTCAAAGCTGGGACAGGCATATGTTTATTCAATTTCCTTATTGGCACCAATGGGTTTTGTTTATTTGATTGATTTTTTAGTATCATTTTTTAAGAAAAAAACCTTAAGAATATTAATATCTGCTTTGGTATCAGCCTCATTACTATCACTGCTTTATATCTTTTCTGGATATATTTTTGGAGGTAATCTTTTTGTAGAAAGAGCAATAATTAATATACCAGAAGAATACTATGAACTTAGTGATTATTTAGAGCAGAATGATTCTGAAGGAAGAATTTTATATCTTCCAACAGCGAATAATGGGTACTTTAGAGAATATGATTGGGGTTTTATAGGTTCTGGTTTTTTGCATTACATAGTACCCAACTCTTTAATGGACATGTCCTTATCAATAGGGTCTAATGTTGGAGAACAAGCAATGTGGGAATTAAGAAATATAGATTTCTCTCATGATGTAGAGAGTCTAAACGAGTTCATTGAACAATATGAAGTTGAATACATTCTAGTAGATAAAGGTCTCATAGAAGGAAGATATGGTTATAATATTGATTGGGAAACGTCAGAGTTAGTATCAGAAAACTTCAAACAAGTTTGGTCAAGTTCTGATATAACCCTTTATAAAACTGCATATACAGAAGAAAATTTATTGGAAGAATCTTTATCAGGGACAGATGGTACTTTTTACTCTGAAGAATCTGTATTGGCTACTATAAAGCCATTAGAATTAAGTATAGATAATTGGAATATTGTAGATAATATACTTGAAGGGTCTTTTATATATAGTGGGAATTCCTCTGAACTATCTTTGGATTATTCAAACTTAGATATAGAATCTTTACCATCAAGTATTATTCTTGAAAATCAACAGTTGATAGTTTCTCCTGCTATACCAACCATTAACAATATTGGAAGCAATATTAAGAAAACTTTTGATACTAATAATTATGATTTTTATATAATTAACGACCTTGTTTTTACAAAAGAGCAGCTTATTCAAGGTGTTACAGTTGATGTTTCATATAAGAATCTTAATCAAATATCAGCTGTTTATGACAGTAGTTGGAATATGGAGACGCTCACCAAATACCTTGCAAATAACGGATATAGTGGGAATTGTTCTGGTGTCGAGTTTGAAGAAGATGTTGATGTCCAACTGCAGGGATCTGCATCTGGTTTTTCAATCTCTGGAGATTCAGAACTCCCATGTATGTATTCTCATATAAATCTACCTACAAGTGGAATTGCTAGGATCTCTTTTAATTGGGAGGAGATTTCGTCTGATACATATATTGGATATTGTCTCTATTCCGGTGAATATGAGAAATGTATTAATGAAGAAAAATATATATATTCTGAAGATGAATTTGGTCAAAAAGAAATACTTCTTCCATTAGAATTAAATAAGAATGATGATATAACTTTAACAATATATACATACTCTCCAACGAACGATGAAGTTGAAACAATTTTCAGAAGTATACAAATTCAAACAAATGATAATATAGAGAAATTAACGCTAGTAGGATCCGTAGAAAATGAAATTGTAAACAGTCTAATCTTAGAAGATGGAGTGGAATATACAGTACAGATTCCAATAATCTATGGAGACAGTAGCTATATATACAATTCATCTAATAAAGAGGATTTAATATGGCAAATAAATGAATCTCAGACAAATGGGATATTTGAAAGCATATGGAATAATGGAATTCAACAGATTGTCCAAGATCAATATCTTAACCAATATACAACACTTTTTAAAACAACTGCTTTAGATAAATATCTATGGTATTGGTCTGGGGAGAATATAAATAATATTCCTGCTACTCTTTGTTTAACATATGAAAATGATGACAAATGTTGGGTGGATGATATTTTTAGTGATAATAAAGAAGATTCTTCTTTAGGATTCTTTACTTCAATAGGTGGGAAAAGGATAGATCTGTCATATAGGAGTGTAAGCTATTCTGGTCTAACTGAAAATGTTCTCTATGATTTTGTACTAATGAAATACCCAGAAGAATGGCAAGATATTTCATATGTATCAAGCGAATTAAATACAAAGACTCAAGTTGAAGCAACAATAGTAGGAAATTCGTTCTCAACAACATATTCATATTCGGAACTATCCTCTAACGATATATTAACCATACCTCAAGCATCGGAATCTGGATGGATTGCAATATCTATAAAAAATAATATTCCACAGATATTAAAAAACAAAGTTGTAGTAAACGGTTGGAAACAGGGCTGGGATATATCTGATGTAGAATACGATAATATATATATAATATACTACCCTAACCTACTGGCATATTTGGGATATATATTGTTAATAATAGAATTCTTAGTAATAATTGTTAATTTAATAATTAAGAAAAATGGAAAGTAAACCATTAGTATCAATAGTGATACCTGTACATAATGGAGAGAAATATATAAAAGAAGCTATAGATAGCTGCCTTAATCAGACATATGAAAATAGAGAGATAATAGTTGTTGATGATCAATCAGATGATAATACATTAAATATTCTTAGGGACTACAAAGAAAAGATAAGAGTTATACCTGTAAAAAAACAGAATGGTTTGGGGAATGTAATAAATATAGGGATTAGAGCTTCTAAGGGAGAATATATAGCTCGTATGGATGCAGATGATGTAATGTATCCTAATCGATTAGAAAAACAGTTAGAATACATGCAGAGCAATCCTAATTGTGTAGCTGTAGGTGGTCAGATAGATATAATAGATAAAGATGGAAATATAACTGGGCATAGAAAATATGCCGTCGAGGATCGAGATATAAAAAAGAATTTGTTTCTTTTTCAACCTTTTGCACATCCTGCTGTTACTTTGAGGAAATCTTCTTTAGAAGAAGTTGGTCTGTATCCAGAGAATATATGGAAGGTTGAGGATGTAAAACTTTTTCTCTTACTTAGTAAAGAAGGAGAATTTCATAATATAGAGGATACTGTTCTTAAATATCGTATGACTTTTAATACCCAATCTCAATCTAATATGTTAGATCATTTTAAGAAGAGTAATGAGATTAGAAAGTGGGCAAAAAAAGAGCTAGGTATTAAACCTAGCCCTAAACAGTTTATTCTTTGGAAATTAGAAAGTTTTAGTGTATATATTCTTAGTTTATTACCTCCTAAATTGTTTATGAAGTGTTTTGAGTTATTTAGGAAGGTTGTTAAGTAGTCTTTCGTCCTTAAGGACTCATCAGTAAGATAAATATAATCTTAGAGACTCTAGCACAGGATGAAACGTTTTTGTAAGGTAATTCCCAAAATGGGAATCTGCTAGGTCTCTTTTCAGGTGGGGGTTTGACTTATTTAAAATAATTAACATAATTCTGCAGGAGGGTTTTGTCCTGAGACAAAATTACCAAAATACCTGAAGAATCATTTCCTGCAAACGAGACATTTATGATTGTCCCTGGGGGAAGAAAAATTGAGCCCGAAATTTCCGTTGGGTTCCCTTTATCAAAGGTTGCGATATAACCTTCTGGGAATGTTGCATAGCCTTTTTCTTCTCCGAGTCCATCGAGATATACAATGGCATAGAAACCATCGGGTACGATAAACCCGGCATCAGATGGCTCTTCATTAATTCTTTCAAATCCTGGTCCAGTCAGCTCAAGTGCAAACACCGAGCCAAATTCCATATCCCACTGTTGTGGAAGATATGTGTACTGTATATCAGGATAATTCAGAAACAGTCCGACGATCGGATCAGCAATGTTTTTCCTCGAAGGATTCCAAGGCTCTGGATCATTTGAAACTTCCGAAGAAGAAGTCTCTTCTCCCCAAATTATCCATCGCTTATCGAAAGCCCTCGGAAGAACCAAGAGCAGAAGAAGTGCGAGGACAACAAGTGAAACGATCATTACAGCAAACCAACCAGTTTTAATCTTCATGGCAAACACCTCCTAAGTGTTCTTTACTAAAAAATTTTTCTTAGAATGTCGAATGACACCCCACCAAATTAACTACTTCAAAAATATTTTTAAAATAATTAATTTGGCGGGGTAAAACATCAAAGAGTGTTATCAATGAAAACTTTAACCTAACATTTATTCATCCTGTGCTATTTTATCTAAACATATATAGATTAAATCTATAAATATATATTTAGAAATTTTTAATGTACTCTGAGTTCATATAAGAACTCATATATGAAGATATATAACAGATATCTCTATCTATGAATACTTATAACTTTCTTTGGAATATTTATGTAAAAGAGCAGTATTTAATTGTCTAATATATTATACTATAGGTTTATATAAATATCAATATCCCCTATTATTTAATACTTAGTAAATTGAATATTTTAATACCAAAGAAATATTTATTTTTTAAGGATAATCTAAATATATCTCTAATCATTCCTAACTCAGCACTTAAATTTGTAGAAGTACTATCACTTCTGTTTTTACTTAGAAAGAAAGGAATAACTTCTACATCTACATTAAGCTTACCAATCTCATTTAAGATGTCAGAGTCTATGGCGAACTCATCTACTGTTAAAACAGGTAAAACTTTTTTAATTAGATCTCTCTTAAAAAGTTTTAATCCACAACCGATATCATCTATATCTTTGGGTAATCTTAAAAGGATCTTGTTAAGATCTACTAGTAAAGTTGAAAGGAACTTTCTTTGAAAAGACATCTCTACATTAGAATCTTTGTGAAATTTAGAAGGTATTACAGCTAAAGTGTCTTCATTTTTTATCGAGTTTATAGCATAACCCAGAGATCTAAGATGTATATCATTATCTGCATCTGTAAAACCAATTACATCACCATCAGCTATCTTCATACCATATCTGATAGCGTATCCCTTACCTATATTCTCTCTATACCCTACTACCTTTACTTTTGATAGTCTGTTTTCTTTAATATATTTTTCTAATATCTCTCTTGTATTATCAACATAACCGTCTATAACAAAGATTAACTCAAAATCTGAGTTTTTTCTTGTAAGGTAAGAATACAGTCTATCTAACTGCTCTATAACCTCTTTTTCTTTTTTGTATGTAGGTAATACTAAAGATATTTTCATATTACTGTTAAGAGAAATTAATAAATCTTAAAAAAGCTCTCAAATGGGCAGATTATTTGGAGAGCTTTTCTTTTAAGATTTTTGCTGTGCTCAAAGTTGCTAAGCCTAGTACAAAGAATACTAAAGCTCCAATGTAGAATATAGCTGAATTCTCTAAACCAGTATCTACTGGTGTATGAGGTTCGTAAGGAGTATATACTCCGTTACTATCAGCAAGTACTCTTTCAACGCTAAAAGCGAACATTGTAGCAACTAAAAGAGCAGATTTAAATATATTTTTCATCTAAATTTTTATATAATAATTTATGATGATGACAAATTATATCATTTCAAGCCTATTTTGTATATACTATGGGGTATATAGATAAGGTAATATATTTTTAATAATGGAAAATCTAGAAATACAGGTTAGTTCAACAACGTTAGGAAATCCTTATGAAAAGGGTCCTATCGGTGCTGGAATAGGTTTAATTGAAAACAAAGCGAGATATACTGAGACAGTAATTAATAATGCTAGAACTTTTGAAGATGCTACTGCCAAAGAATTTCCTAAAGCAACCTTTGGTGTTTCTATCCTTGCCTCTTCTGTTAATCCTGAACAGATGAAAGATTTAATAAGATCAATTGATTATCCTTATTCTGTTAAAGTGTTAAATAGAGATTTTCTTGCCAAAAAGAGTGAGAAGGCAAAAAGCGAGGGCTATATCGGAATTGGAAAAGATTTGGCTATTGCACAAGAAATAGCCTATGGACTCCTACAGGCACATTCTGATGAGGAACAAGTTAATTCTACTCTGAAAGCTGTGGATATTATTGAAAAGAACCCAATTAGAATTCGTACATGTGTAGAAACAGTTTCTTTAGAGGAAGAATTGAAGAAGATAAAAGAAGTTAATACTAAATTAAAAGATAAAGGAAAGAGTGCAACTTGGATTCTAGAACCCAATAAAAATATGGGAGATAAAAACTTAGCTGATTTTTTAAATAGGGTTAATAATATAAAAAGATTTAATCCGAGTTTACATTTTGGCGTAGATCTTGATTTGGGCGGATTACCGGAGGAAGAAAGAAATCATTTACAAATTTTAGAGAAGTTAAATGCAAATGAGTTATTCCCAATATTTTTATCTTTAAGTGGTAGAGAATATTTAAATGGTGATGTAAGAAGTCATTTACCTCTTGGAAATGATGAAAAATATAACAAAGATATTGGAGAGTGGTTTAAGATGAGGTTAAGAAGGGGTCAACAAGTCCCTGGTATTGTAATTGAAACTAGTCCAGCTCGAAAACCATTAACAGATTATAAGAATTTTTTAAAGGCATTTAAATCTGGATTTATTAGTTAACCCTTACGGCGTATCTAAATATCCTTTTTGGAGAGTTAAAATACTTACATGTGTAGAGTATTAAGTCCGCTTCATAATCTTTTATGTATGTAGATTCGTCTTCTGCATATATTTCATAAATATATTTTCTTTGATTCCATATAATTTCTACAGTATCACCTATATGTGTCTTTGGTAGATTAAAAAAAGATACCCTATTTCTTGTTTCCTTATCCCAATACACATATCCGAACCTATGTGCAGCAACAATTATTGGTAAGGAGTTATCATCTGGACTACCATAGTCTGGAACCATCCATGTACCATTTTTAAGACTTTCTTCAGGATCCTTAGTTTCATCTATTGGAGAACTAACTTTTATATCTGGTATTAGAAGATATGGCTCCTCTGGAAGTGATGAATCAAACTTGGGTAAGTTACTGTCCTCATCCTTAACTTCAACAGGTATAATCGCTGTTTCTGTAATATCTTTACTTATATTATCTATTTCGGTATCTGTAAGGTTTGGATTAAGCCTATACATAATATATGGGGCTATCGGAAAGGCTATTAGGGCTATCGAGATAGCTATGAATATGAAACCAAGCACTATATATATTTTACTAATTCCGTTTAAAAAAGTTTTTTTCTTCATGCTTCCTTTAATTAATTCTTATATATTAAATCCACAATCTCCTTAGTACATTGATTATCTCTAGCAGATAGATATCTATCCTTTATACTATCCAAATCTGAAAGATTATATTTATCTTTCTCTATCATTTTTATAATCTCCTTTGGATCTCTAGATGTATACTGTGGAATCTCTTTAAACCAATCCAAATTTAATCCCCTCTTCTCTTTATACTCATCAAAATCATAAACATAAAGAAATACGGGTTTATCTAATAATATAGCTTCAAAAACCACAGAAGAATAATCAGTTATAAAATAATCACAAACCTTTATCCACTCATGATACAAAACATCCTCATCAGTAGAAATAATTACATTTGGATTATCGGAAACGATTCTATTATTCGGATGACATGTAATTATTAAATTATATTTATCATAATCAACAGCATTTATTAAATCTTCTGTCTCTACCCCCTTCCCTATTCTAAACGTAGGAATATACACAATTGTTTTCTTACTATCTAAAGTTGGACACATCTCTTTAACTTTAGGATCTATCTTATCCTTAGAATCTCTAAGATAATCAATTCTAGGCATACCAGCTAAATTAATTGTCTTAGGATCAATCCTATATCCTTCTACATACCACTGACCTGCTTCCGGACCATTAGCTATCACATAATCATAATTCCTATGCATTTTCATTTCTTCTGCAACAACTTCTGAAGATCCCTCTTCTTTGTCTAAAACTTGGTAACCGACCTTTTTAATTGCACCCATACCATGTGGTATTTGTATAACTATTAAATCTTTCTTATGATTAAGTATGGAGATCGGGATAATATAGCTATCTATAACACAGGCTCTACTAGTTGCTATATGATACATTCTCTTAAGTAAATAAAAGACATAGCCTATTTTCCCTATTAAGCTTTTTGGAATTCTTTTTGCTAATAGGACAGTTTTACAATTGGGGTCTCTTCTTTCAATTTCTTCTCTAACCAATCTAAAATCTAAAGGCTCTTCATTCTCTACTAATCTACTATGAAATGAAACTTTGTTCTGTGTAGGTAAAAGTTTCATAAAAAAATAAACAAGACTCATTGAAAATACTACAAATTTGTACCAGACTTTTTTAATAAATTCCATCATATTGGTAATTAGTATGATAGCATAAATTAATTAATTTTTACTCTGTAAATAGTTTTCTAATATCATTCCACTATTCTTCATCTCCAAAGCATTTGTTTTGCCTATATATCTATAATGCCAAGCCTCATAACTATATCCTGTCACTGTCTCATAACCTTGTGGAAAAGATATAACAAACCCATATTTATATGCATTTTTTACTAACCAAGCACTAGCTTTTGTATCAGCAAAACGAATGCCTAAGCTATCGCTAACTTCACTACTACTAAAATCTAATGTAG
>JAQVKD010000057.1 GCA_028694805.1 Candidatus Dojkabacteria bacterium | reverse complement strand
CTGCCTTTGATAATTCGTAGATTACAGGAGCACTTCGGTTGAAGGAATTAATAAATGTGTCTGCATCAAAGTCATATTGTCTAGCTCCCGCATGTCCACGTAGTGTTTCTATAATGTATTTTGTAGGAGATTCATCAATTAAGAGATAATTATCAGGACCAACAATATGACGAATTTTACCCCTTGTCCTATTCAATTCAATCATATCAAAAACAAACTTGTCAGGATTCTTTCCATATCCACTTACATCCGTAACCTTTTTAGTTGGATAAGCTAAAACCACAAGATCTTCGCCCTCCTCGTTTTTCATACTTGCATAGAATAAACCATTAACCAAAATGGTTCTAGTATTCTCATCCGCATTTTCAAGGAATTCACAGAACTGAGAAAAATCATATAATTGTCTCTTGTTATCAGGATTTTTCTTCAACTCATTTTCAATCATGTTCGTTGTTAGTAAAAGATTTTCAAAACTTCTTCCCTGTTTTTCAACTTCGATCGGATTCTTGTATGTGGGTATTTCCAGTGAATTAATTTCACTATGAGGCTCTAGGAATTCAACATTTTCTGGGGCGACTGGAACGGAGCTAGTACCGCTATCATCAAATTCTGCGTATGGAGCCATATTAAAATAATTAGAAATTATATTTCTATTTCATATTATTTAATTTGATTTATAAAGTCAAGAAAACTACAAAGTTGGAAATTTTGTTTTTGGAAAAAGTATTCGTTTATTTAATTACTACTCTTACTTCTATTTAGCATACTAGAATAGTAAAAAAGATTTGCCAGAGAAGTAACAAAAGCTGCAATATATGTCATGGCTGCAGCATTCAAAACTTTTCTAGCACCAGATTTTTTATCCTGTTCTATAAGGTTGTATTTTTCTATAAACTTCATTCCTCTCCTACTTGCATCAAACTCTATAGGTAGGGTTACTAGTGCAAATATTGTTGTACTCGCAAAAAGTATTAATCCAAACTCTGCAAGACTGAAAGCACTTAGAAGTAATCCTATGAAAAACAGAATGTAACCTAGATTTGAGCCAATATTTACAACTGGAACCATTATGGATCTGAGTTTAAACAATAAAGAAGAAGAAAATTTTTGTTGTACATGACCAAACTCGTGAGCTACTACTGCAATATTTGCCACAGAGCTGGAGCTTGTATTGTCAGAGGAGATATTAACAATGTCTTTTCTTGGATCAAAATGATCATTTAACTTACCAGGAATAGTATTAATATCTACTGGAAAATTCTCTTCCTCTCTAATTAGTTTTGCAGTATCCAAACCTGTAAGGTTAGATCCCGCAGGTACTTTTGAATATTTATTAAACCTAACAGTTACCAGTATCTGAGCAATGATTGCTAGTATAAGCCCAGGTAGCGCATAGTATAAGTAGATTGAATCAAAGTAGTACATGTTTTTTATGTTCAGATTTTATATATATGTTAATTATACAGAAATAGTTTTTGAAATAAAATTAAGAATATTTCTCGCTTTTGTAATTTGATACAATTGAATATGGATTAAGTTGTATTTAAATAGCATATGTTTATTTGGAGATTGGGAATTGAAAGTTCTAAAGATGATAAAAAACTAGATGTAATAGTATCTGGTTAGTTTGATAAGAGATACGAATTGAACAAATCTCAAGAGCTGGGTGGGACGAGTTAATCTTTGTAAACCTATTTTTGATACTATACTTAGCTTCGATAATATATAGAGCTTGTTAAAAAAAGTACTACTGAGTTTTATTCTTCTGATTATTTTCATATCATTTACTTTTATTAAAAACATAGTTAATATAGATTGTATGAAGGAATTGTTTAAGTAATTTAATGTATGAGTAACGTAGTAGGTGCTAATAAGAAAGTTATATTAATTGCCCTTGTTATTGGTGTTTTTCTTTTTGGTGGAGGATATTTACTTTGGAGAGTTAATCAAGAAGACACAGTTGCTCCTACGGACAGTGATGCAAGTGAGGAAAATTGTGTGTTGAGATGTTTGCCAGGTGCGATCTGTGTCGCGAGGGATGCCAATGATAACTGTGCGGAGGATGAGGCTGGAATTTGTTATTTTCCTCCATATGGAGGTAGTAAAACAGGATGTTGTGCTTATGAAAGAATTTGTAATGTTACTGCATACTATATTACCTATGTAGCAGGAGAAGGAGGTAGGGTTACAAATGCTGGACAAAATAATGTAGCTCCTGGAGGAAGCATTAGTTCAACAGCAACTCCAAATACAGGATACAGATTTGTTAAATGGAGTGACAATAAAACAACAACAACCAGAACAGATTCAAATGTACAAGCTGATGCCACTTATACTGCCACCTTTGAAGTTCTGCCTGCAGAGAAGGTAACATTAACATATATTGCAGGATCTGGTGGTACGATTACAGGAACGACTCCCCAGGTAATTGATAAGGGTACAAGTGGTACTGCTGTAACAGCAACTCCAAATGCAGGATACAAATTTGTTAAATGGAGTGATAATAAAACGACAGCAACTAGGACTGATTCAAATGTACAGGCTGATGCAACATATACTGCCACCTTTGAAGTTCTGCCTGCAGATAAGGTAGTATTAACATATATTGCAGGATCTGGTGGTACGATTACAGGAACGACTCCCCAGGTAATTGATAAGGGTACAAGTGGTACTGCTGTAACAGCAACTCCAAATGCAGGATACAAATTTGTTAAATGGAGTGATAATAAAACGACAGCAACTAGGACTGATTTAAATGTACAGGCTGATGCAACATATACTGCAACCTTTGAAGTTCTGCCTGCAGATAAGGTAGTATTAACATATATCGCAGGTAGTGGTGGTACGATTACAGGAACAACTCCCCAGATAATTGATAAGGGTACAAGTGGTACTGCTGTAACAGCGACTCCAAATGCAGGATACAAATTTGTTAAATGGAGTGATAATAAAACGACAGCAACTAGGACTGATTCAAATGTACAGGCAAGTGCAACATATACTGCAACATTTAAATCTGCAAATGTAGTACCACAAACAGGAATCTTTGATGATACAGAGAATACGGTTATCCTTGGTGTTGTAGTTCTAATAGCTGGTTTAGAATGGACAAGAATATCTTCTTTACCAATGAAGGCATACAATGCTATTTCTGTTACTAGTAGTAAGATGAAAGAAGATAGCGAGAGAAAAAGAGTACAGAGAAGAAGGAGCAGGTTAGAAAAGAATATAAAATAGTAATATATAAATGCGAGAGATATTAGAATAAGTGCTAGCAGTTGTTTATTGTAAAAGGATGATCAGTGTGTAATGTATTCTAAAGGAATGGAAGTGTTTAACAAGAGGATAACAAATCACTCATTTTCCTACTCATATATCGATGTGAAATTGTACCTGTTTTTAATACACAGAATAGTTGTATTTGGAAGTGATATACTTGTTTAGAATTTTCAGGTAACTTTTATTAGAGATATGCAAAAAAGAAATCTTCTTAAAACAAAACATCTAAATGATTTAAAAACACAAATAGAAGATAATAACGGAATTATAAGATTCTTAATCCACCCATTCTATAGTGATGATACAACCATCAATAAAAAGAAAAGGTT
>JAQVKD010000056.1 GCA_028694805.1 Candidatus Dojkabacteria bacterium | reverse complement strand
GCTGAAATGGTGATATATATTTGTTTTTTTGATAATTTGGATAACTATTTTTCAACCATTGAAAAAGTTTCTGTGATTCGTTCTTTAATTTCTCATATTCTACTCCTCTTCCCGAGTGTAGTATGTAGTATAAAATAGTTTTTATAAAAAAGTATTCTATCATATTCTTTTCTAGCTGTGTCTTCTTTAATGTCTTTGTACTTTCTTGAATATTTTCTAACAGTTGGAGAAAATTTATTGATTTATCAAAGCCTTTATGTTGGGTATTTGAGACGGAGAGTTTGTTGTCTACCCAATTATACCCTGTGTAATTTATAGGTACTACTTTTAATTTCAAATTAACCAGCATGTTGAAGTATAAGTCGTCTCCTATATTTATATCTAAAAACTTTATTTTATTTTCGGTTATCGCCTTTTTTCTATACACTCTTGCCCAAGGTGGAATAAAAGAGAATTTGCTAGTTTGATCTTGTACTAAAAGGTCTCTTTTATAAATTATTTTACCACTTGGCTTTACTCTTCTATATCCCCCTATAACGACATCCGCATTTGTTTTTTCTATGCTGTCTATAAATGTCTCTATATAGTTATTATCAATGTAATCATCATTATCTACAAAGAAGAGATATTTTCCTCTTGAATATTTAATCCCTCTGTTTCTTGTTTCTGCTACACCTTGATTGGGCTGATCATATATTTGTATTTTATCGGGGTATCTCTTTTTATATTCTTTCATTATATTTAGAGATTTGTCTCTTGATCCATCATTGATAAGGATTATTTCAAAATTTTTGTAGGTTTGTTTTAAGATACTATCTATACAATAATGTAATGTGTTTTCAGCATTGTATATAGGTATTATCACTGATGCTTTAGGTAGATTGTTTTTTAGCATGATTGAGTAGGAGATATTAATTGATTTGTTTTTTCGCAACCTCTCTAACTAATTTAGTAATCTCTTTTTCTAATTTATTTATGTTTTCTGTTTGTTTAAAGTTAGAATAGAAGAGTAATATAATTGATAAATATACTAATACATCTATACCTCTTCCTACACCGAATATACTTCCTATGTTATCTATCGTTTCTTTAGGTAACCATATTATTACTAATGATATACCCCAGAATAATACCCAAAATATTATTTTTGTTAATGATGCTTTATCTTTTAGTATCTTTCTTATCAATTGTGAAAAGATGCCTAGTATTATTATTGTAGCTATTATTTGTATTACCATTATTCTCTTATTTTAGAACTTATTAATTTATATGCAATGTTTATACTATTAGAAATACTTTGTCCTTTAGACATAGAATACTCTGTGTAATGTATAGTTACTGGTACTTCTGTATATTTAAGATCTAATATCTTTATCTTATCTAATATCTCTGATGCATGTTCAAATCTGTCATGTTGTATATTTAGTTTCTTAGCTGTATCTGCTGTCATTACTCTTATACCATTATGTACATCTGTTAACCATATATGAGAGAAGAGATATGTAAAGAGTATTCCTCCTTTAAGTAGTATTCTCTTTTTTAGTGGGATATTATTCCTTTTAAGAAATCTAGAACCTAATACAATATCATAATTACCTTCTATTAAGGTATTTAACATATGATCAATATCTTTAGGATCATGTTGTCCATCTGAATCAAAATGTACTATGTATTTAGCACCTCTAACTATTGCTATTTCCATTGCTGTTTGTAATGCTGCTCCTTGTCCTCTATTTATTATATGTTTTGTTACTATTGCATTAGTATTATTTTTTACTAATTCATATCCATTATCAGTACTTCCATCATCTACTACCACAATATTGTTATATCCTTTATCATTAAGAGATTTAATTACTTTTAATATCATTTTAGAATCATTGTAGAGAGGGATTGTGATGTAGACTTTTGATTTATTCATTTAGTTTGATTATATCAAAGAGTATTATTGTAATAAATACATATAATATTTGTATTTATATTCTATACCAATCCTTTGGTGTAATTTCTGGATTTACAAAAAGTATACTTTGTGTCCATTTCTTTGGTGCTATTACTTTTTTATCCTTATTCTCATTTAACCATGCACCCCACCAAGAGAAAGAGCTATTTGCAATTATGTTATATGTACATAGACCAATATCTATCTAAGTATGTATATACAGAGGTATATGCTTTCCTGTTATATGCTCTAAATCCTGATTGACTATCACTTACTAATATTCCAAAGAATATATATGTAACTATATTGGCTATTTTATTCATTACTACTCTGGATTTAGGTATATCTTTGTTATATCTACTGGGGAGGCACATTCTGTAAGTTCGTTGATAGAGGAGTCATGTAAATGTATAGGTATTGACATGGCCTGCGAAGGGAAAGGGTTGGATGAAATTGAAATTGAGAAGGATAGTAAAACCGTGAGAGTTAGAGTTGATGAAAAGTATTTCATACCAATTGAGGCAGATTTATTATTAGGAAACTCTAGCAAAGCTGAAAAGGAAGTTGGATGGAAGCCTAAAACTTCTCTTAAAGAATTGGTAAAAATGACCACAGAATTTGATCTTGAGAATGAAAAGAATTAGATTGGAAATCTTATTAATATCTTAAGAAAATGAAGAAAGAGATTAGGATTTTAATAGACTATCAGATATTTACAATACAAAGATATAGGGCATTCCAAGAATATATACTTAGAGCTATATAAAAGACATTTTAGGATGAGTTCAGTAGATTGTAGAATACCGATAGTATTTTCAGACAATGAATACATAAAGGAAGTTATAAGAACTAAGCATATTTTATACACCAATAGATCTTTTATTAAAAAGATTTTTTATTGTTTACTTAACAGAATATATTCAAAATATAAAATATTAATACATGATTTTGATATATTCCAACCGACAGATCCATATCCCCCACCATTTCTTAAAGGGGAATCGTTTGTATTGGTAGTCCTAGATATTACACATGAGATATTCCCAGAAATAGTGTCCTCCAAAGATAGAACTATTGTTTGGAAAAAGGAATTTGATTTAGAACTCCCTAAGGAGTATATATTGTTTGTTGGGAATAGAGAGAAATACAAAAATTTTGATAGTTTAATCAAGACGATTGTAAGTTTATTGAGAGAAAAGATTTGTTTCTTGTGTGTGCAGGGTGTGTGATTGTCCAGCAGTGATAAGTGAGTGTAGCTCTTTGCCGGAAGTTGGGGGAGATGCATTGGGGTATTTTGACCCTTATAATATTAAGTCTATAGAAGATAGTGTGAGAAAGGTATTGATAGATCATAATTTGAGAGATGGACTTGTTAAGAAGGGGGGAGAAAGAAGGAAGAAGTTTAGTTGGGAGAAAGCGAGTAAAGAGTCCTTAGGAATATATTGAAAAATGATATTGAAGGGAAATTGATTTTTGAGCAATCAGATTTATAGTTTACACAATTAGCTAATTTAAATTGATTTTATAGATTCGAACTCCATCTATATCATAAACAATTTCATATAGATCTGGATAGAGATCAAAATACCCACATGGGAGTTCTCCACAACCCCAAGGTTTATGTGATCCAGAGAAGACATAGTGTATATCCGAAGATGTGAATTCTTCTAGTAAGGCTTTGTTT
>JAQVKD010000055.1 GCA_028694805.1 Candidatus Dojkabacteria bacterium | reverse complement strand
TTTATTATTTCCTAAAAAAAGGAAAGCCAGAACTGAGAATATGATAACAAAAGAGACGAGGAGAAAAATATTTTTTTTAGACATGTTTTTAAAAAAAGATTTAGATAATAATTATTATAGTACAAAGAATATATCACTCCAATAGGTTATTCAGATTCTAAATGTGTATGGCCCGCAAAACCCAACATGTCTCAATAAGGCCTGTACACTATGTTTTAAAACCCCTATGGGAATTAACTATTTTAACCATAAAAAGAAAATTACTCAAAAATAGGGCTGGTAGATGGAAAACCTCTAAAACAGAGTTAATTCAAGACTTCTTGGTTCGAAGGTAAATGTTGATGTTATTTGCTAAGTTCCCTCTGCAATAACAATAATTCTATCTTCATATGTTTTTTGCGTTTTAGAATATTTTCCACCACATGAGACTAGGTTTAATTGTCTTTCAATTGCATCTCTTTTCTCATACATAAGATTATATGCATCTTCAATACTAACTTGTTTTACCTCTACTACATTAAAACCTCTTATACTACCATCCCCATATTCTATTTGTATTTCATCCCCTCTCTTAAGTTTTTCAATATTTCTAAAAACACCTCCTACAGTTGAACCATCTCTATGTCCATCCATAATACTAAGACCTATCTCTCCAGGCTTTGCGCTATTAATATACCATCCTGCAAGATGAACATTACTTGGTACTGCAATTCTATAATCCTTATCAATTCCAACTAATTGAATATATCCATCTACATTAATATTTGGAATTAATATCCTTTTAGGCATATCAGGAGCAACAAAGTACTCTTTAGGTTCTGTCTCCTCTGGCTCATCTACAGAGATAGTAACGATACCACTAGAATCAATTATTTCCTCGGGATTCGCTCCTTTTTTACTATCTTTTAGAACTAAAAAGAGTACAACTAAACCAAGGAAGATAAATGTGATGGACAATAAGGCAGTTAATTGTACTTTTGTTAACCTCTTTCCTCTTATCTTGACCATCCAATATATCTTTCAAGCAAAGATGCTGTACCACCCAATCCTGTTTCAGGTACACCAGGAAGTTGAACTGTTTCCTCCCCTAATACATTGGCAGAGAAGAACGATGCGTGATCTGTTGTAAAACTACATCCAGGATATGATACTGCTTTATACCAATCCTCATCATTACCACCTTGAGAAGGATCCATATGATCATAGGTTTTAACAAGACAAGTTCCCTGCTCAACCCACTGCGTTCCATCAAATGTCTGTATAGTAAGTGTTTGACCAAGGTACTTGGCATCAACTGCTAGGATAATTGTTACTGGTTTACTAAATGAGAGACCTAGACCTGGCAATCCAACCTTCCCTATATTAATTGGTCTACCAACAAGATTCCTATCATTCAGCTGACTAGCTACACAACCTTCGGATACATCACACTTTGCGATATCTGCAGTAAGCTCACTATTTGCCTCGTTAAGTAGTGATTCTAAAGTTGTATACTTCTCACTCACGTAACTTTCACTAACCATCCTATGTATTCCAAAGTTTCCACCCCCCTGCTTAGTTACTACAGTGTCCTCCTGAAATATGACTACTATGCTTGGCCAAAATGAATGAACTCTTGTTTGACCTTCGTAAGATATAGATTCAAGCCCCTCTCCTTCAAGCCACCATAAATTAGCAATTGTAACCTCATTTGAAACAGCTGTATTAGCAATGTACGTTTCTTCTATATACTCTGTAAAGTCAATACTAGTTCCATTTCCAGCCAAATCTGCTATCTGTCCACCATCAAAGGACCAAAAACCAGGTTTACTTCCCTGTGGAATGATAATTCCCGCTGTAAATATACCATTATTAATATCTCCCGAAACTAGCTCAAAATCTTCTGCCTGAATACCACCGTTCCATTCAAATACAGGGCGGAAATGAATATTAGAACTATATCGATCTATATTTATACCGGAGAGATCATCCTCTAACTCCATCGTTATTGTTATCGTTACGTCACCTTGACTAGTATCAAAACTTGTTTTATCAATTTCAAGACTTTTAATTACAGGGCCGATTAGATCTTCTGTATCAGCATTATTAGTAAAAAAAACCGGATCTACAGGTAGAGTGCCACTATTCCCAAGAATATCAGAAGTCATATAATTTAATGTCCAAACACCTATAGCTGACCACCTTGGTATTGTAGTTACTGTACTTTCATATATACCATCGTTTTTATCCCCACAATTACCAACTTCCCCAACATACATATCATTACATGTTCCTGCATCCTTCAACTCCATAGAGAAAATTACACTACTGCTCTCTCCTGGTGAAATGAAATCCAAAGAGAAATTTTCTGGAACACCTGAGATATCGTCAGTTATATGCATCGTAAGAATTAGGGTTTGATCTTCATCATCTGTGTCTATACTATCCTTATCGAAATCCCAAGATACTATTTCCGGTCCATTAGTATCTTCAATCAATCCAACATTTTCTATGGTTGCACTACCAGTACCATATGTTGTTTCTAGCTCGGAATAGCCAATATCCAACCACCCTTCATTAGCCATAATGCTAATACTTTCTACCTTCCAATCACCTAATGTAGAACCTAATGGGAATTCTACTGTTGCACTATATACCCCATCAAATTCATCACCACAGCCTGTTAAATTGGTTAAATCAAGCACATCCCCAAGTCCACTACAATCAAGAGCTTGAGCAAATGCAAGAGAAAGAGATTGCGTTTCCCAGTTAGTTTCTTCATCATATGCCATTGGTCTTAAACTACCGGAGATATTGCTTATTCCTGAATTGTCACTTACTCTAACATATACTGTTAGTTCATCTTCATCATCAGAATTGACTTCATTTGTACTCAATGCGAAGTCTTCTAATACAGGTGGGGACCCATCATTTTGTGCTTTTGATTCAAATTTAGGGGAAAAGAAAAGAAAAAGAAGAGATACAAAGCAGAAAAACAAAACAGCAACAACTCTAAATTTCCTATGGGGCATCGTTCAAATACTTATTTTATATAATAAAATAATATAGTTATACATTGTGTTTGTCAATTAAAATCATTAATAATTGAACAGGGACAAATAGATGCCATTGATTCCCTTCCTATACTCTTTTTATACTGTTTTATTTGTTTCATTTTAGGATCCAAACGTATATGTACCACTAATTTTTCACTTAGAAAATGGAATCTCTCTATGAAGCTTTTGAAGCTATAGTGATATACATAAAATATTTATTAATATCTTCATCTGTAGAATTATATTTATTATCATATTTAAAATAATCTACCCATATCTCTCTCATTCTAGTAAGTTCTCTATATTGAGATGAGGTTAATTTAGATCCTTTTGATAAATCAAAAAGTTCTAGTGATCTTATAAAGGCCATATCTGCATACTCCTCATTCCCCTTGTTTCTCCAGTTTATAGCCCTATATACCTCACTACCAATATTAGCCATCTGTTCAAGAAAAGGTTTCTTATTCCATTGTCCATTTGCTTGATTTGTATGTTGAGGAGTACTCATTAAGATTCTATTTTAGAATTAACTATATCTATGATTCTCTTTTGAATAGACTCATCTTCCACTCCTCTTGAGTTATTTCCTTGAGAAGGTCTTAAATTGATCATAGAGTCAAACTCTATTCTCTCTTCTTTGTCCAAATCTGGATATATATTTAT
>JAQVKD010000054.1 GCA_028694805.1 Candidatus Dojkabacteria bacterium | reverse complement strand
AGGAATGTCGAGACACTAGTTAGTATAGATCTAATATCAGAAGAAATAGTTAGGACATTAGCTATAAGTATATGTCTAATATTACTAATTCCTATATCAACATATGTTAGTTCGTTGCTTATAAAAAAGGAAAAATAAACCTCACTATAAGTTCACCTTTGTCCGGGTAATATGTAAGCACAATATATATTGTGTGCTTTATATAACTTTTTATTTTATATATATGAAAAAATTAGTCATATATACAACAATAGGAACAATATTAGTTGTTTCTGGAGTTTTAGTTACCGGGAAGGTTAATGCTCAAGAATTGAGATTAGGAAATGACACATTCACGTCTAAACTAGCTGAAAAGTTAGGTGTCGATGATGAAGAAGTTGCTACTGTAATCGAGGATGTTAGAGAAGAGATGCAAGCTGAAAGGCAGGCAGAGAGAGATGAGGCTATAATTGAAGCTTTAGATAATGGAGATCTTACAGAAAAACAGGCAGAAATCTTAAATGCTATGGAGGATATAGATATTGATAGAGGAAAACCGGAAGATTGGGAAGAATGGAAAGATTATACTCCAGAACAAAGAGAAGCATTGAGAGATGCTAGAGACGAGATAAGACAGCAAGAAATAATTGATGCTTTATATGAACAGGGTCTTGAAGTTACATCAGACGAACTTGATGAATTAAAAGATGTTTTGCAGGAACTTGGGATAGGAATGTATGGGTATATGGGAGAAGGTGGAGGTATGCAAATGCGTCAGGGTAGTGATAATTAAAATGCCATTGTTAAAAAATGAGGGTGGTTGGGGATATCCACCCTCATTTAATTTAATAGTATAATTATATATGAGAATACTTTTAATAGAAGATGAACCAACTCTTCGTAAATTAGAAAAAAATTTTTTGGAGAAAAAGGGTTTTGTAGTAGATGATGTTCCTACTGGTAAAGAAGGGTTGTCTCTTTTGGGACTTAATCAGTATGATTGTATTTTATTAGATCTTAATTTACCAGAAAGAGATGGAATATCTATATCTAAGGATATAAGAAAGTTGGGCAAAGATACTCCAATTATTATGGTTACAGCAAGATCTCAGATATATGACAAATTAGAAGGGTTTGACAGTGGGGCAGATGATTACATTACTAAGCCGTTTGATATGAAAGAGTTAGTTGCTAGAGTAAATGCTGTAATTAAACGTTCAAGTATAAATCAAGATGGAATTTTAACAATTGGAAATATGCAAATATGTCCTGATAAAAATATGGTTAAAACGAAAGGTAAACAAATAGAGTTAAGTAATAAAGAAATGGGTTTACTAGAATACCTTGTTAGAAATCAAGGAATAATAATTTCTTCTGAAGAAATTTTGGAACATGTTTGGGATAGTAATATTGATATGTTTACAGATACCGTAAAAACACATATTAAAACTTTAAGGCATAAAATTGATCCTAAAAAAGAACTTATTAAAACTGTAAGGGGAAAAGGATACGTCGCGCGTTAATTTAATAGAAATGTTTATGAAATTTATAAAATCTTTAAAATTTAAATTAACTATATGGTACTCTGTACTTCTTTCTCTATTCTGTATTATTTTTGTTGTTGGAATAAATCTTTGGTTAAACAACTATATGCAAAAAAATATAGGTGTCCCAATGAGGGGTTATTGGGGGGAAATAATAGAAGATAGACCATTATTTAAAAACTTAACAGATGATCAGATTACAATTATTACAGAATCAAGACTTGCTGATTTAAGCAATATAAGGGATGTGACTCTTTATTCAATAATTCCATTAGTCTTACTTAGTTTCGTCGGTGGATATATTATTGCAGATATTATGTTAAGACCATTAACAAAATTAAAAGATGAGATTAAAAGTAAAAGTACTGAGAACCTCGGTGAAGAAATTGAATTTACAGATAATGGTGATGAAATCTCCGAACTTATCAAAAGTTTCAATATTATGAGTAGAAGGCTAGGTAAGAGCTTTGATTCTCAGAAGGAATTTGTAGAGAATGCCTCTCATGAACTTAAAACACCCCTAGCAATAATCCAGGCAAGTTTAGATACTGCATTAGAAGATGGAACTTTTTCAAAAGAGGAACTTAGAGAGGTTTTAGAAAGTTCAAAAGAGAATGTTAAATTTATGAACCAATTAACAGAAGATCTTCTTCTGTTTTCAGTATTAGAGCAAAAAATAACAATGGAAGATGTTAATCTAAAAGATGTTGTAAACCACAGTATTAAAGATTTAGAAATCAAAGCTAAAGAAAAAGGAATCGAAATTAAAAAAACTTTTGATAAATCAAAACTTACTATTAATGCTAATCCAATTCTTTTACAGAGGGCTGTGATGAATATATTAGAAAATGCTATTAAATATAGTGAAGGCTCTGAGATAAATATAGAGGTAAAAAAGATTGATAAAGATATTGAATTGTTAATTCAAGATAATGGGAAAGGTATTCCTAAAAAACATTTAGATAAGATATTTGAAAGGTTCTATAGAGTAGATAAATCTAGATCTCGCGAAACTGGTGGGAGTGGTTTAGGATTAGCTATTACTAAAGGAATTATAGAGAAGAGTAATGGAGAGATAAGTGTCGAATCTATTAAGAATAAAGGAACAAGTTTCAAATTGATTTTTAGAAAAGAATAATCTAAGTTTTTGCATGTTTTTATTTCTTGATATAAACTCTATATATAGAGACTAAATTTTTATCGATACCTTTATGCCACAAGAAACTGTAGATATAACATCATATTTTTCTCAAAGAGCTAAAAACGCAATACAACTAGCAGCAGAAAAAGCATTAGAAACTGGAAGTAGAAATATAGATACAGAGCATTTACTTTGGGCAATTG
Organism: Candidatus Dojkabacteria bacterium; assembly: GCA_028694805.1. Taxonomy (GTDB): domain Bacteria; phylum Patescibacteriota; class Dojkabacteria; order SC72; family SC72; genus WOZL01. Next base: position 904 of record JAQVKD010000054.1, on the reverse strand, counting down.
TTAATCACGATGATGTTGTACAAAAAGTTCTAAAGTTCTTAAAGGTAGATATAGATCTATTAAATGATCAATTAGACTCTGTGCTTGGATCGGATTCTGGATATACATCTGGTACCCCAGGTCTTACTCCTAGAGCAAAACAGGTTTTACAATTAGCTTTCTATGAATCCCAAGATTTAGGACATAACTATGTTGGGGGTGAACATATATTACTTGGATTAATAAAAGAAGGTGAAGGTATAGCTGCACAGATATTTGAGAAATATGGAATATCATATACACAAGCTAGGCAAGCAGTCATTAAAGTTGTTGGCGAGGGTGATGAAACTGGTGAAAATGCTGAGGGAGAATCTGTAACTCCTACACTTGATAAATATTCTAGAGACTTAACTAAGCTTGCAAAGGAAGGGAAAATCGATCCTGTGGTAGGTAGAACTGATGAAATAAATAGAGTTATTCAAATTCTCTCTAGAAGAAAGAAAAATAATCCTGTTTTAATTGGTGAACCAGGTGTAGGTAAAACTGCAATAGCTGAAGGTTTAGCATATAGAATATCTACAGAAAATGCACCAGAAAGCTTACTAGATAAAAGTGTAAAAGAGTTAGACGTAGCTGCATTAATAGCAGGTGCTAGTCATAGAGGAGAATTTGAAGAGAGAATTCAAAAGGTTATTAAAGAATTAGAGAAAGCTGGAAGAGATACAATCCTTTTTATAGATGAGCTTCACACTATCGTTGGTAGTGGTGCTCCAGAAGGACAAATGGATTTATCTAATATGCTTAAGCCAGCATTAGCCAGAGGAGATTTGCAGGTAATTGGAGCTACTACACTAAACGAATATAAAAAATATATAGAAAAAGATGCTGCACTTGAAAGAAGATTTCAAAGTGTATTAGTTAACGA
>JAQVKD010000053.1 GCA_028694805.1 Candidatus Dojkabacteria bacterium | reverse complement strand
GCTTTTGCTAACCTGTCTTCAAACTTCTTGTTCATTTCTAGTGTCTCTTCATGAACAAAATCTCTACCGTCTGAAAATGTGATAATACCAACTTTTCTTTTTTTCATAGTACGACCTCCTGAAAGTATGATTATTAGTCAAGTTATAAACTTCTTGTTTTTTAAAAATGACTTTTATACAATTTATAGTATTAATTATATTTTTCAAATTCTATCTCATCCATCCTGTCAACAGGAAATATAGGCCTTTTAACCCTTTTGTATGGAATTTTTTCTAACTCTTGAAATGTATAACCTGGAGTTAACGCTAACATTATCTTTTTTGCATATGGCTTATACTTTGGGTCTAAATATCCACTTTTAAACATCACAATTTTATAGTCTTCTAATTTTATCCCTAATGAAAATACAAATTCTGGTTCTGTCATTACAACCTTTTTATCTGAGATTATTACATCTATTCCATTTATATCCACTAAAACTGAAGTTACATCTTCATATTTATTTACATTTTTTACCTTACATATAAATTCTACTTTTCCTGAATTCGGATCTGTATTTTTCTGTCCTAATAATACTTTTTTCTGTTTCCCCACTCCTTCTTTTATTAGTTTTTCCACTGCTTCTTCATCACATACTGAACCATACAATACTTCTTTATAACCATGTTCTTTTAGATAAATTAATGGTTCTACTATCTTTTGATTACTTCCAGCACCAGGATTGTCTCCAGAGTCAATAACAAATACAGGAAACTCTTTTTCTTTCATTGCAAGTTTTAAAGCTTCCTCAAGTGAATATGCTGGCGTTGTAAATTTGAAATCATATCTTTTTTTCCAAAACTCTTCTGCTAAGTATCTAGCTTTTTTATCTGCAAGCTTTCTATCTCCTTGGGTAACCACTATTGAAGATACAGTATTGAACTCTACATCAGCCCAAGGAAATCCTAAACAATATGATGAGTATATTACTTTTTCTTCTTTATCTACCTCTTCTATCTTTTTCAAAAGTTCATTCATTGGATATTTGTCCGTTTCCGATCTTTCTCCAGAAACTAAAAAGGGAATTTTATATCCCTCCATAGTTAGCTCTATCTTTTCTTTCAGTACTTTTACTAACATGGTTGCTGCCCTCACTCCGGTTTCATATTTATCAATGTGAGGGGCTGTCCTGTAACTAACTAAACCATTTGCATTTTTCATCATCTTATCAGTAACCATCGCATGCATGTCTAAGGAAACAGTTATTGGTATATCTTTTCCTACTATCTTTCTTGTTTCACTTAATATATCTCCTTCTACATCTATTAAGTCTTCAGTTGTCATGGAACCATGTAAATCTAAACATACTCCGTCATAATTTTTATATTTTTTCAATTCATGTATATATGCATCTTTTAAATATTCATAAGCTTCTCTTTTAACTAAGCCCCCTTCTGATGTAGGTAAAGCCACTATCGTTGGAAGTATCTCTATATTATTCTTGGTTAGAGTATCTATTATTCCTTTTAAACTAGCCCTTTCATATAAGCGGCTTTTTTCTATTACCTCTTTACCTTTTAACACTATGAATTCATCTAGTCCTGTAAGTTCTGGATTGAATGAATTGGATTCATGATGGAGCAATCCTACTATTACTTTCATTCCTTACGCCTCCCATAGTAAATGCTTTATAATACGCTAAATTGTATATATAAAACTATCAAATTTATCTAGTTACAACTCCTTTTCGGAGTATAATGTTTGCATATAATTCTGTTTCACTTGTAATGACAACACAATATACATTGCCTGCTCTTTTATAAAATTCATATCTTTCAAGCATCTTTATCTTGTAAGGTTCGCCAGATGAGTCTAATATATTTTTATAGTTGCTCCAAATTTTAGGTTTTTCAGGTGAGTTGTTATCCATTAAAAAAACATTTTCTTCAGAAAAAGTATCTAAAGGAAAGAATAGTAACAATACTTTCAATATCTCTGGAATGCTATTACCATCTAGCCTGACTATCGTGGAATTGATAGCACTTTGGGGATAATTACCATCTGCTATCAAAATTTCGTCACCATGTCCCATTTCTAGCAGCAATTTCATCAAATCAGGAGACATTAAATATGGAATATTCTTTAACATGCTTTTCCCACCTCATTTGATCTATTTTAATATCATTTATTTGAATTGTAACTCCACCATCTGATGTCCATTTACAGAAGGAACTGTGAATTCAATTCTATTATTCACAACATCAAATTTAAGATTTTCATTTTGAGGAACACAAGAAATTGATTTAACGCTCTTAGGTAGTCTTAAGGAAACCTTTAAGTTGTATAAAGGTATCACATCTTCAATTATGTCTATATCTTGACTGCGTCTCTCCGGAATATAATGAAGTAAATGTAATATCATACGATTTTCTTTAACTTGCTCATTTAATGTAACTAACAATGTACTAGGGCCGTTGTGGCTAATAAGAGGCTCAGGCAGCAACATGTCTAATGCATTTAAAAATAACTGCTTACACCATCTTGGAGCGTTTTTTTCGTATTGAGCAAAGATTGGATGAATAAAGTAAATTACCTTATCTTTTTTAAGAATGCTTGGATAAGCTAGGACTCCTGAAGAAGGTGTGTGTTTGTGCGAGCAAAAATGCTTCCACGTCCTATTAAAATAAGGAATAGCGGTGTCTGCTAAAATTTCAGTTTTATCTAAAGGTCTTACTTCTAGACCTTTCATATACATTACATGTTCAGTTTTAGGCATTCCTTTTCCAATTTCGTCACGAGGAACTATAAAATCGGGGCTATATGGTGCTTCTCCAATTAATTCTATTCCTAACTGTTTTAAATTAAAATACTCCTTCGATTCATTTAGACCAGATTGAAATGAGGCAATTAATGCTCCACCATTATCTAAATATCTTCCTAATTTATCAGAAAGTTCGTCTGACACAGGGATGAAGTCAGGTAAAACAATCACTTTGTATTTTGAAAACTCAGATTGAGAATCTATAATATCAAATTGATGAGATGATTCCTGAAGCATTCGAGTAATACCCATTAAAGAAGGAGCGATGTACATATCTTTCTCCTTTTCAAATTCTTCGGGTGTAAGCACACCAATTTCTGTTACAGGTTTGGCACCGCGACACCAAGGTTCTTTTTCTTTTACTTGTGAATACACAGAGCCTATTAAGTCATAAACAGGTTCTGAAAGTTTCCCCTTTGGATCCAGTTGATCACCGATACTACATTTTGCATTTAATGCCAACATTTGGAAACACTCAAATTCTAAGGCCGCTTTGTTTTTAAAAGAGTGAAAATCGCCCCAAAAAGTGTGGAATCTTCCAGTCATTCCTACACAATCTAAACCCAAGGTTCTAACATAACGCATTGTAACAGGGAAATGTAAGTAACCCCATCCTCCGCTGGGTAAACTTTCAAGTTCAAAGTGACTATAAGAATGTTTAATTGGTCTTTCAGCTGGACCTATATGACCTTTGTTATAGAAAATTGAACACTCCTTATTAAACTGTCTTACAAAGTTTGTTATATCTTTTTTGAATTCGTTTACCATTATAAATCCATACCTCATTCTTTCTTGAAAACTAGAAGGATCCATGTTAAGTTTTTCCATTTCCTTTCTACAATGTTTACAAGCACAAGGAGTTGGTTTTACAATATCAAAAAATAATCCATCAACTGGGAAAGTTTCTAATACTTCTTTAGTTATCTTTTTTAGAAAGTCTCTGTAAGGAGAATTTACACATAAAATTCTATAAAATCCAGGTTCAAATATTGTGTTACCAAATGGTTTACCATCACCATCAA
>JAQVKD010000052.1 GCA_028694805.1 Candidatus Dojkabacteria bacterium | reverse complement strand
AGGATCGTACAAATGGAAGGAGAAGTCTATTATCGTGTAAAGCCTCAGGAAGATGGGCATGTATTCACAGTACAAGCAGGAGATAGGTTGATAGAGTTAAATGATGCTGAAGCATATGTTCAAATTGTACGTGATACTGACGCAGAGGAAGCTAGGTATGAAGGATGGGATAAGTTAGAGAGGGAGCTAGGACTTGAAGATAATGATTATTATAATGATGATGGAGAATTAGATTTGGACAAATATGAAAAATACCAACGCTCGTTGGAAGAATTTCGTAAAGAGGTTGATGAAAGTAAGGGGGATATATATGCAATATATGTATATATAACATCGGGGGATGCAAAAATTACATCAAGATCAGATAGAAATACTGTCATTCTAGAGCTGAATGATGAGAATCCATTTACAATACTTAAATACAGGGTGCCTGAGGAGAATACTCGGATATATTTCGATGCTGAACAGGAAGAAATTGATGAAAAGAGAGAAAATTTAGCGACTGGTTATGGATCAACAGAATTTATGGCTAATCTTACTTTTTCTATGTCCAATTATGGAATGGGGAATTTTGCAGGAGTATCAATGGAAGATCTTGTATATATGTTACAGATAAATATTGATGCCATTGAGCCACAAGCGAGAAAGACGGCTGCATGGTTTAAGGATGATATGGAGAATTTCCTTAGTGATTGGAATGAGTTTATAGCTAAAACTTCATGTAAACCAGGATGGTATCAAGCAACATCAGATAAATGTTGTCCCGATGGATATAGATGGGATTCATCTAGACAATCGTGTACAAAGACTACTTATACATATTACTGTGAGGATGGATATACTCTTGGATCAGATAATATGTGTCATAAAACAGGATCAACTGGTGAATCTATTAAACCGACAGTGGGAAATACTCCTGCTTTTACTTCAGGAGATTGTCCTCCAGAGGGTGATATAGTTATAACTTGGTGTTATCCAGAGGATGGTAATACAAACTCCGGATATGTATTCTGTGGGTATAATATTGTTAATAATAAGGAGAAGTATTGTCAGGATACTGTTCTAGGAGGAGTTAAGATGGTTTGTGGAAATGTGGGAGATGGAGTAATTCCTACAAAATGTCTACCTAGTGGATTTAGTAATTGGGTAAATCCATAGTTTTACCCTTTTATTCAAAAACAAGATGTTTAATGAATGATTTCTGAGCAACTATATTTATAAACATTGTATAATATTTTATAAATTAATAATTCTTAATCATGAAGGATTTAATTGACAAACTGAAACCTGAAGTAGAGAAGCTTTCACATGATGAAAACTTTATTCATCATAAATGGTTTTTTAAGTATCATTTAGAACTAGTTGAGAGAATATCTTTGGAGTTGTATGAGAAATATAAGGATTCTGATTTGGATTTAATCAAAGGTTTAATATGGATACATGATTATGGAAAGATTATTGGATTAAAAGATGATAAAGAAGTGTTGGAAAGGAGTAGAAATTTTCTATATGAAATAGGTTTTGAAGATAGTTATGTTAATAGGGTTATAGAACTACTAAATATATTTGAGAGTAAGATGACTATGGATTTATCAGAAGCTCCTATGGAAGTAAGGATAGTTTCTACTGCTGATGGTGTATCTCATATGTTTGGTCCTTTTTATCAAATATATTGGTATGAGAATCCTGAGATGTCTGTTGAGGAGTTAATGGAATCTAATATGGGGAAATTAAAGAAGGATTGGGATAGAAAGATTGTTTTACCTGAAGTAAAAGAGAGTCTACAAGAACAGTATGATTTCCTTAGACAGAGTTTTGGAAAGATATCAAAGAAAATTTTTAATTATTAATAATCGAAAGAATTATAGGAATTAATATTAAACCTGATAATAGAACTAATGAAATACTTGTTACTAAATACTGCATTCTATATTTCAAAATATATTTAAGAAAACTCTTTTGAAAATCTTTTTGTATTACAAATATCAGATTAGAGAATTTTAATGGTAATAGCTGATGATTATTGTCGTCCCATTTACCAAGAACCTATCCATATATTCCTGTTGGAATTATTATTTCTGTATAGGAATTTTTGTTAAATATCTCTTTTGAGAGGTTCCCAATAACTTCATGATTAGAAAATGAATCTTTAGTGACTGTTGGAGTCTCTGTACCATAAAAATAAGGGGCACTTGCTACATCTCGGCTTGTCACATTTTCATCTTTCTTTTCCATCATAAAGCTAAATAAATGATCTAAATTTGTAACTGATGGGTCATATTCTTTCTTTTCGACATAATCTCCAGATAGCCAACCATTTAATAAGATAGTCTCTCCTGAGGGTTTTACAACAGTTTTAATTTGAGATGATCCACCTCCTAAATATTTGTTTCCATAGCAGTAAAGAACACACTCTTGTTTTGAAATGGGGGATACTAGTGGGGACCACCCATCTTTTGGTTCTACTGTACCTTCCAAACAAACAATCTCTTCATCTTTTATAAAATCAATCCTATTTCTAGTATTTTTATATGCATTCTTTGCTTTATTTAGTTCTAAGAAAGATAGAAATGATAATCCTGAGAGAAAGAGAAATAGTGTAACAAATAGATTAGCTATTATAGTAAATGGTGCCAAGAATAGAGAATCAAAATAACTCTGAAAGATGTCCTGTTGTGAGAATACGGAAGCAAGTTTAGGATATAGAAATAATAGGAAAATGTATAAGATTATAAAAACAATAAGAGGTTTAATATCCTTTCTCATTTGAATAAGTATAGCATATTAGAAAATGGTACAAGGAGAATATTTAGTTATTCATTTAATATTGAGTGTTAGTATATTCTTATTTCTACAGTATTAATAATTTATAAATTATTCTTGGTATAATAAAACATGATCTTACAAAAGCTTAAAAAAGGAGATAAAGTAGTAGTCCTCTCGCCATCGTTTGCTGCTCCAGGTCAATGGCCAGATGTATATGAATTAGGTCTGTCAAGATTGAGAGATATTTTTGGTCTAGAACCAGTAGAGTTTCCATATACAAAAAAGATTGGATCTAGTGGAGAGGAGAGATCTAAAGATCTGATATCTGCTTTCGAAAATAAAGAAATTAAAGCTGTAATAGCTTCTTTAGGAGGAGATGATCAGGTCACATATATTAAAAATTTACCCAAAGAACCATTTATAAATAATCCGAAACCATTCTTTGGGTATAGTGATAATACACATTTTATAAATCATCTTTGGTTATGTGGTATTCCTGCTTACTATGGAGGATCTCTATTTACTGAATTCGCTATGCAAGGTCATATGGATGATTTTACTATTAGATATTTAAAGTATGCACTTTTTGAGAATGGAGAGTTTGAATTGGAGCAGAGTAATGAATTTAATGATATCGGTTTTACATGGAATGATTCTAGTTTACTTAATACAAGAAGAAGATATCAGAAAAATGATGGATGGTGTTGGGAAGGAGATATGGATACAGAGGGTATATTGTGGGGAGGTTGTGTAGAGTCTGTAGATGAGCTTTTAAGAAATAATGTAGAGATTCCAAGCTTAGAGGATTTTAAAAATATTATTCTATACTTAGAAACATCAGAGGAGATACCATCACATGATTATGTTAGAAGAGTTTATAGAGCATTGGGTGAGAGAGGGATATTGTGTAATATACAAGGTCTATTAGTTGGTAGACCAAAGGCTTGGGAGTTTGATAAACAGAATACTGATGAAGAGAAGGAGGAGTACAAAGAAGGGCAGAGAGAGATGATATTAGAGATAGTAAGAAGATATAATAAGGATATTCCAATTGTACAGAATATGGATTTTGGTCATACAGCACCTCAGATATGTATGCCTTCTATGGGTAATACAAGAATATTATCATCAGAAAAGAAGATATTTTGTGAGTTTTAAG
>JAQVKD010000051.1 GCA_028694805.1 Candidatus Dojkabacteria bacterium | reverse complement strand
TTACAACCGTTTTAACAGTAGTAATTGCCAGATATCTTCCATATATTGGATTAATAATATCATCAGTATTCTTTTACATTGTTATGCCTATACTTTTATATTTTTATTTATATAAAAAAGGTCTTATTACAGATGAAAAATTTGATTTTAATATTAGAAAGAGAGAAGAGAGGCCTTTATATTTATTTCTAATAGCATTGGGCTTTATAACCAACTTTATTTTAATTTCAATGTATAACATTCCACAAGTTAAAGAAGTTACTCTGTTTTTTTCACTGGCATTTTTAGTATTCGCAATAGTTACAATATTTTGGAAAATTAGTGGACATATGACACAAACTGTTATAACTATACTAATACTTGCATATGTTTTTGCCGATATTAGAATATATATTTTGCTTGCTGGTTATTTAATCTGTGTTCCTTTAGTTGGATATTCTAGAATAAAGTTAAAACATCATAATATATGGCAAGTCATAGCAGGAACTTTGGTTACAACAGCAATTGGTATTTTAGTTTTCACAATTATCTAAAGATTTGATAGAATAGCTATCAGTTATGGAAAATCTTACTATTACACAAATTAGAGAAAAGCTTTTGAATAAAGAACTTAGTGCAACAGAGATTGTTAATTACTATCTTTCACAAATTGATACAAAAGACAAAGATCTTAATGCATACATTACAGTTGATAGAGAGAACGCATTAGAAAATGCTAAAAAGTTTGATGAGAACTTTGAAAGTGAGAGTAAAAAAAAGATGGGCGGTATACCAATAGCTATTAAAGATGTTTTTAGTACTAAAGATATATTAACTACATGTGCTTCTCATATTTTAGATGGTTACAAACCTGTATTCGAATCTACTGTTACTAAAAAGCTATTAGATGAGGGAATGATTATTCTAGGAAAAAGTAACTTAGATCAATTTTGTCATGGTTCATCTACTGTTACATCTTACTATGGTCCTACTAGAAATCCTCATGATCTAACAAAGTTGCCTGGTGGTAGTAGTGGTGGTAGTGCGGCAGCTACGGCAGCTGATATGTGTGCAGGTTCACTTGGTACAGAGACGGCAGGCTCTATTAGATTACCCGCCTCATGGTGTGGTGTGGTTGGCCTTAAACCTACATATGGAAGAGTATCAAGGTATGGGGTGTTAGCTATGGGATCATCTTTAGATTCTCCTGGACCAATTGTTAAGAGTGTTGAAGATGCAGCATATTTGCTATCTATAATCGCTGGATATGATAAGAATGATTTTACTAGCTATAAGGATGAAGTTCCTGACTATTATCAGAACTTAGATCCTTCCAAAATAAATGAAATGAAGTTTGCAATACCTAAAGAGTATTTAGAAGTAAATTTAACAGATGGTGTTAGAAAAAATTTTGAAAAATCTATAGAAATACTTAAATCATTAGGTGCACAGATAGATGAAATAAGTATAATGGATCCTAAATTTGCAATGGCTGTTTATACTGTTACATGTAGAAGTGAAGTGTCGTCTAACCTAGCAAGATATGATGGTACAAGATATGGATTAGATGGTACAGATAAGACTACAACCAAGGCATATTTTGAATCTACAAGAGGAGAAGGGTTTGGAGAAGAGCCAAAGAGAAGAGTTATGACCGGAACATTTTCTTTATCCGCTGGTTATGCAGATGAGTATTTTAAAAAGTCAGAACAGGTTAGACAATTAATTAGAGAGGATTTTAATAAAGTATTTGAGAAATACGATGTAATTGTTGCTCCTTCTACTCCATCAACTGCTCTTGGCGATGAAGACGCAAATAATCCACTATTTGGAGAGATAGCAGATATATTAGCAGAAGGAAGTTCGGAAGCTGGTCTTCCTGGTCTAAGTATCCCGAATGGTTTAGAGAATGGTATGCCTACTGGTATCCAATTTATATCCAACCATTTAGAAGAACAAAAAATATTAAACGTTGGGTATGGATTAGAAAAAGAATTAAAATAGTCTTATATAATCCTGGGACTTTCTAATTTCCTGCTGTTCTTCAAGATACATATACACAATTGGTATTCCCAAACTATACATATACACAATTGGTATTCCCAAACTTTCGAATACTTCCCTTTGACGTCTCTTTCTAGCATATCTCTTTGAACCACGTCTATCAATACACTCTACATCTTCCTTCTTACACAAAGTTATCTCTATAAACTTTCCACAATATGGAAGATCTCCTGAGTATGATCTTTGATTAATAATATAGAAATCTGGAACTCTATCGACACCTTTTATATGTGGTTCATAAAAGACAAGAAGACCTTTTGATAGTAGTAATTTTGCAAATTGTCTTTCATTTGAATGCATTAAAGTCAATCTCTCATCTTCAAAATATGAGAGTGGCTCTCCCAGGTCATACTCTAAACCAGTTATATTGGACAAATTCCTTTCTATATCATGAATAGAATTTTTTGCTCCTAGTTCAATATCTTGTTCTTCTGTTTCTAAAAATGGCATTAGTTGTTTTCCCAAGTTGTAGTACATTAATTAATAACACAAAATATAAAATTTAGTCTATTAAAATATTTTAGGTATAATATACCAATGATCACTAAAACAGATTTTTTGACATACTTAGATTCCCCAAGACATCTTTGGGCCGTTAAACATAATAAAATAGATAAGAAGGATATCGATGTATACCTTAAGCATCTATTAGAACAAGGGTATGAAGTAGAAGAATTAGCTGTAGATTACATTAAAAAATACATTCTACCTAAATATTCAACTAATAAAGATGATCTACATATACAAGCTACACAAGTAGATGGAATATATGAGGCTAGAGTGGATGTATTAATTAGAAATGAACATACAGATAAATGGGATATGTATGAAATTAAGTCTTCTTCTAAAGTAGATAATAAACATAGATATGATGCCACATTCCAGTATTTAGTATTTGATAAGGTCTATGACATAGATAATATATATATACTCCATCTTAATGGAGATTACGAGAAAGAAGGAGAGATTTCTTTACCAGATCTATTTACTATAGAAAATATCAACTCAGACGTTAATAATCTTAAGAATGAGGTTTTAGATTTAAGATTAGATGCTTTTAAAATCTCAGAATCCAACGATGTAGATGAGACATTAGCATGTATTAGACCAAAACAATGCCCGTGCCCTTCTCTATGCCACCCTAACCTACCTGAATATTCAATATATGATATTAATCGTATTACACAAAATGAGGGTAAAGTGAGAGATTTGGAGGCTTTAGGAATTATAGATATATATGATATACCAGAAGATTTTGAGCTATCTGATATACAAAGAAAACAGGTTAATGTAGCACAGTCTGAAGAGGCATACATTGACAAAGAAGAAATAGAGGCGATGTTCGATGATTTAGAATATCCTCTATACTTCTTAGATTACGAGACTTTTAACCCAGCAATACCTCTTTTCAATGGTTACAGAACTTTTGATCATATTACTTTTCAATATTCTCTACATGTTTTAGATAACGACGGGAATCTAACTCACTATGAATATCTTCATACAGATATGACAGATCCTATACCTTCCCTTCTTTCTTCTCTTAAAGAACATATTAAAGATGATGACGGGAGTATAGTTGTATGGAATAAATCTTTTGAGGGTACTCGTAACAAGCGTATGGGTGAGATATATCCAGAGTTTGAAGATTTTTGTGAGGATATGAATGATAGGTTGTTTGATTTAATGGATGTATTTAAAGATCAGAAGTATGATGATCCTAAATTTAAAGGTAGTTATTCTATTAAGAGTGTACTGCCTGTTTTAGTACCAGAGTTGAGTTATAAGAATTTAAATGTACAGAATGGTGCTATGGCTATGGCTAGTTGGTATGATTATGTATTTAAGGATGGTAAGAGTAAAAATATAGAGAATGATCTATTAA
>JAQVKD010000050.1 GCA_028694805.1 Candidatus Dojkabacteria bacterium | reverse complement strand
TTCTTTTTTCTTCATATTTTTCACTACCGACTAATTCATTTTTTACAAGATTATCAGAAATATGAATAATTGCTGTAGAAGGAACATTAAAATGATTAGATACTGCAAAAAATGTAGAACTTTCCATTTCTACACCAAGATAACCATCTTCTTTCCAATTAGCGATATCTTCTTCTGTTTCTGCTAACATTGCTTGGCATGTAACCAATGATCCAATATTTATTTTGTATTTTTTATCTATTAAATTCTCAATTTCTTTATTTAATTTTTCATTAGAATAGTGTCTATTATCATTCGATTTTTGATACATCCTTGTAGAACTTTCATCTCCATATGAATATGTGGGGATAATTATATCTCCTGTTTCTAAATTATCTTGTAATGCGCCACAACTACCAACGAAAAAGTTTTTTTCTGAGCCAAGTATACAGGCGATATGTGTTAATTCTGAAAGGAAAGCTCCACCATATGTTGTACAAAACCACACAGTTTTATTTTCTAGTTTAAATTCTATAACTTTTTTGAAAAAAGAATGTTGTAGATTAGTAATATTAGAAATGTGTTTATTTTTTCTAATTACATCCTTAAATATGTTCTCTGCATCTTCTGGTTTACCAGTTCCATTAACTATTAAGGCATCTACTTTATATTCATTTGGTAGCCTAAGATTATTAATCCAATCTTCTTTTGTTAAGTGTTTATACATATTAGGAATATATTACATGAGAATGGGAGAATAGTAAAAATCGAATATAAGATCTTATTTTCGAAGAACAATTACTTCAAGATATGCTCCAATCTATGTTGTCATTTATAAATTTTTCTATAGCTTTTGTGAATCCTTCTTCCTAGATAATATTTTTGAGTAAAAAATTTTTTAATGTTAATACCTAAAATATATGATTCTACAATATTAAAGCTAAACCGGTCATAATATCGCTGACATATTCATCTGGAGAGTTTAATTAGATATAAATTGTATTTAAAATCAATCTTCAATTTTTGATATCCCAATAATATTCCCAGCAATAAATCTTGTTAAGCCAAAAGATGTTGGAGCTGTTATCAGTCCAGCATAAGGGGTTAAAATAAATAAAGGATTCCCATCCGAAGGATGTCTATGAAAAATTCGTACGGCACCTTCTTTAGGTTTATATATTTCTATTGGATGCTTCTCAGTTGACTCCCAGGAATCAAAAATAGTAGGTTTAAATCTATCTGAGAAGATTCTTTCCCAACCATTTATTTCAAGAGATTCTCTTTGTTGTTGTATATTTTCAGTCCTTTTAGATTCTGGAGTTAAATCAAAATTTAACATTTTAATAAATTGTTATATATTAAGTTATAATAACATTACTCTAGTGAAATGATATCAGACATTAGACAAAAGAGACAGTATAAAAAAGAGTGATATAATTCTTTTATATGTTAGTAGAAAAATATTTACAGTTTGGAAAGTATACTAAAAAAGCTCCTGAATGGTTACTTTCAAAGATATCAAAAATAGATAAATCAGTTATAGACGAGGAATATGTTAAAAAAGTCCTTAGGATTATTGCAGAAGAATTTGATCCTGATAGATATAATATTGTAAGAGTTAATAATATTAGAGAATCAAGATTAGTTGATGTTGATGAAATTCTAAAAAGACGAATATCCTCTTGTGGAGCGAGAGCTACTGTAGTTGCTTCAGTATTCAGAAGTCTTTGTATTCCAACAAAATTAATTCATGGTAGATATATAGAGACTAATCCAGAGATGAGGCATGCATGGAATGAAATACTGTTAGATGATGGAACATGGAAGGCTTTTGATATTTTTGGAGAGAAAAGAGAAATAGGAAAGTATCATAAAAAAGAATTTGAAGTTGTTGATTGGGAGGAGGTAGAAGATAATATCGATACTATATAGTTATACAGATCTTGGCGGGACATACATGTCTGGAACCTAAAATGAGGTAAAAGGGAATAAAGATAAATTCTGTTTTACAATAACAACAAATAGACTTAATAAGGTTGGTATTTATCTACTCCCTAAATCTCTCTTTTTGTAAATTGATACGGTAATTAAATTCAATATTAATGTAACAGAAATTAAAACTCCTGAGATATAGGTAACAGAGTTTGTTATATCTAATAAAGCTGACCAATCTTCAATTTTAACTAAATAGTTGTTATATATCATCTGTAAATATATTGAGATTGTACAAGCACTTATACTCAGAATAGAGGGAGTAAGCCAATTACTGTTTTTGTTTTTTTCTTTGTATGCTAGGTTAATTATTGGAAGTATTAAAGTAATGCAACCTAATATGAAACTAGCTAAATTTAATAAATACATGATTTTACTAATTAAAATTATTGATTAATTTTAGCATATATATATTGATTGTTCTAATTAGTACAATGGGGATTTGATAGGACATACACGTCTGGAACCTGAAATGAGACAAATAAGACAGTATAAAAAATAGAGAGAATAATATAATGATCTCTTCTGAAAATATCTAAAAGGGCTAAAAATATAAAATAACTACCAGACATTTTTCTCTATGATATTATTAGGAATGGATAAGATACCTGTAATTATCGATACCGATATCGCAATAGCTTCGAAATATCATGATATTGATGATCTCTTAGCAATATTAGTTGCAATTAATAACCCTAAGTTAGAAATATTAGGAATAACTTCTGTCTTTGGGAATACATCATTAAAAAAGGTTAACAAAGGGTTAATAAAACTTTTGAATCAAGATTTTATTAAACAAAAGACTCCACATTTTTCTGGAACATCTATATCTTTAAAGAAGATAGATATAGAAGGAATAAAGGATAAGATAATTAGAGGGAGTGTGTATCCTGCAGTAAAATTTTTGTATGAACAGATATTGCAATATGAAAGTGAAGTTATAATTATTCCAATAGGCCCCCTAACTAATATCGCATTACTTTTTAAAATATTCCCGGAAGTAATAGATAAGATAAAAAGGATCTCTTTAATGGGTGGGAAATTAAATGGGTGGGAGTTTAACTATGCTTGTGATCCTTTGGCCTTTGAAAGTGTATTGAGTAAATCTTCAGATGTTAATATAGATGTTTTAGGATTAGAGGTTTGTACTTCTTTAATGTTTACAAAACAACATATGGAGAGGTTAAAAAAAGAAAATACATCTATGAGTAGATTTACAGTTAAAGAAATTGATGATTGGTTTAAGATCAATAATTTTATTAGAGGAGGTTTTTATCCTTATGATGTTCTTGC
Organism: Candidatus Dojkabacteria bacterium; assembly: GCA_028694805.1. GTDB lineage: Bacteria > Patescibacteriota > Dojkabacteria > SC72 > SC72 > WOZL01. The sequence goes on along the minus strand of JAQVKD010000050.1, from coordinate 741 downwards.
TGTGGCCAATGTTATAAAACCAGATCTTTTCGAAGGAGAGAAGATAAATTATAAAGACATTACTTTTGTTAATTCTAAAATTTCTTTAAGCAGGTTGAATATCTTGTCAAAAATTAAATATATCAAAAGAGATAAAGGAAATATAAACTGGATAAAGGGTGTAGATGAAAAAGGTTTAATGAATTTGTTAATGAAAAGTATTTAAGAAAATATTAGCAACTACAGATTTCAATCAATCTTAGAATTAAAATGGCGGGACATATGGGTCTGGAACCTAAAATGAGACAAAGAAGAGGGTAAGGAGGAGAAATCTTTGTTTTACAGGGCTTGCTATGGGTCTAGTTGTCATGGTATATATATATTACTCAATTTTACGAGATATTCTCGTAAAACTAATTGTTAGGAAAGAGTGAAGAATTAAGCCAAGTTGGATAATTAATTAAATTTATTTATAGTTATTGTGAAAATACAAGATATTCAAAAGTGGGAGAGGGATTTCACCACTAAAAAGGGAATCTCAAAAGACGAGGATAAAGCAATAAAGATTGCTACTCTGAAGCTAACGGAAGAGGTTGGTGAAGTAATGAAAGCTATTTTAGAAAAGAAATGGGATGAAGTAAACGCAGAGGTTACTGATGTAATTGTCTTTGCTTGTAAGATTGCAAACATTGCAGAGGATTTCCATGGTGCAGAAAAGCTTGAAAAAGTTATCGCTGACAAGATTGATTACTGTGAAGAGAG
>JAQVKD010000049.1 GCA_028694805.1 Candidatus Dojkabacteria bacterium | reverse complement strand
AAGATCTCTAATATTAATTCTAATAATCTAAGTAATCTTTTAGGGGATTCATACATAACTAGAGTATTATGTAAATTCATGTACTCTTTAAATATCTTTTCTCTTCTAGTATCACTCTTAGGAAGAAATCCAAGAAAAACGAACCTGTCTGTAGGCAACCCACTAATACTGAGTGCAGATGTTAATGCTGATGCTCCAGGAATAGCCAAAACTTCATGCATGTTTTCCCTCAAATATTTTACTAACTTAAATCCAGGATCAGATATCAATGGCGTACCTGAATCTGAGATTAAAGCTAGATCTAAACCCATATCTAATTTCTCTACAACCTTCTGAAGAATTTTTTCATGATTTTGATCACGATAGGATATTAATTGAGTAGAGATGTCATATCTATCTAACAATTTTTTACTCTCCCTCGTATCCTCAGCTAATATAAAGGCAACTTTTTTTAGTGTATCAACAGCTCTAAATGTAATATCTTCCAAATTACCGATAGGAGTAGCAACAATAAATAATGTTCCTTTTTTCATCTCTATATATTTATTAAATTTAATTCTACTCCCTCAGCTAAATCTTCAGATTGAATAGCATCATCAAGAGTAAACTTCCCAATTCTGATTCTTTTTAATTCTACTGCTGTAGCTAAGTATTTACTTTCATTACCTAAATCATTAATCAAAGTCCTAATATATGTACCACTAGAGCATACTATTCTAAATGTAACATGTGGCCAAGCATACTCTTCTATGTTAAAAGATTTTACAAATATCTCTTTTGGAGCAAGATTTACCTTCTCGTTTTTTCTTGCATATTCATATGCCTTTTTACCATTTACTTTTTTTGCTGAGAATTGTGGAGGAGTTTGGAATATTTTACCAACTAAATTCTCTCCAATTATTTTCTCAATTAATTCTTTTTCTAAAGGATTTTCCAAGTCTCCTTTTTCTATTATTTCTCCAGTTATATCTTGTGTATCTGTAGAATATCCGAATTCTGCTTTCACTAAATACTCTTTTTCCATTTGTAAAATATCATTCATTCTTTTTGTGCATTTTCCAAGTAGCAGTATTAATAATCCACTTGCAAAAGGATCTAATGTTCCAGCATGACCAATCTTTTGTCCTTTTGGAAGTATCTTTTTTAATCTTCTAATAACATCATATGATGTTATACCTACCTCCTTGTTAATTAATAAAATTCCATCTATCATCTAATAAATATCTAATATATTTGACCCAATTATATCACTATGTTAAATGGAATAACCTTAGGAATAGTTATGATATTTATACTTCTTCTAGGAGGATTTCTCTTAACACTATTAATCAATGCTTTTTTAATTCCGCTTTTCAGAACTCCAAAAGAGGTCCTTGATGAGATTATAGACATGATGGAACTGAGCAAGAAAGATCATTTGGTTGATTTAGGTAGTGGAGATGGAAGATTGCTTTTGAAAGTATATAGAAATAGTATGTGTAAATGTACAGGGTATGATATTTCACCAATTATGTTGATAATTGCACAAACAAAAATGTATTTACAATTTCCTTTTAATAAAGATATTTTATTTAAACCAGAAGATATTTATAGTGTAGATCTTAAGGAGTTTACAAAGATATACTGCTATTTGGATCAAGGAAGTATGAGAATACTAAAAGATAAATTTGAGGAATTTGTGAAGAGAGGAGGACAGATATATTCATATAGATATAACATAGAAAATATGCCGAAGGAGGAAAAAGTTATACTTAAGAATGAGGTACCACTATATATTTATAAATAGAACAATTTCTACTGTTTTATTTTAGAAAATTCTTGAAATATAGATAATATTCTCAAAGAATTGGAAAAAACTATTTCCGGATTTTTTGTATAAGAAAAGATAACTCTTTGTGAATCATTTGTTATACATTCGTGAGTATAATTAATGTCCTTGGGGATTTTGGAACAAGATATATACTCTCTATACTCCCCTGCTTCCACACTTAAGAAAAAATGATTCTTAGATTTGTAACTTTTTAATTCAAGTCCTACCTCTCCAAATCTTCAGTTAGAAGACGATTCCCACATTGATTTTTTGTGCATGCTAAATCTACCCTGGAGATTAATGATTTTTGGATATCATCTATACATTGTTCTTTTAATAATCCCATCATAACTTCACAGCTGTCATATCCTGGAACAGGAATTTGAGGATTTAATTGTTCTTGATTTATCTCTAGGCCCATAATATTTATTGGGAGGATTATATCACGATACTAATATCATCATCTAGATAACCATTAACATCGTTTAAGATCCTATTAAAATTCTCAGCCACAATACCTGGATGTTCTCTAAAATTGTATTCCATTGCTTTAATACTTCCATCCGTTTTGCCAATGGTATAACCAATGAATTTCGCATTCCTGCTACTAAATATTTCTTCCTTTCTGTTTTCATTAGCATTAGTGATACAAATAGAACAGAAACTTGGAGAAATATCAGGAAGATACATATTTCCACCTAATGTATAAAGGATTTCCAACTCACTATCTGACTTTTTTAAATATCTTTGAAGCTTCGAAGTGGTTTCTCTCAATGTAGAATCCAACTTCCTTGCTTCTGGATTCTTTTCGTTACTCTTATTTTTAAACAATTCCATAAAATTCCTATCCATACACATAATTATACCAACCACATGGAAATAACGATATAATAATACATGCCAATCTATGAACCATTAGCATCAAAATACAGACCTAAAACATTAGAAGAATTTGTAGGACAGAAACACTTAGTAGGGGAGAATGGTCCAATTAGAAAATTTTTAGATAGTGGAAATATCCCATCTATGATTTTCTGGGGACCTCCTGGAACTGGAAAAACGACTCTGGCATATATTATTTCTTTAAATCTGTATTACGATTTTCATAAGCTCCAAGCTGTAAACTCTGGAAAAGATCATCTTAGAAAAATCATAAAGATTGCCATATCGAATCAACAATATGGGAAAAAAACAATTCTCTTTTTAGATGAGATACACAGATGGAATAAAGCACAACAGGATGCGCTTCTACCATATGTTGAAAAGGGTGTAATCATACTTATTGGTGCAACAACTGAGAATCCTTCATTTACTGTTAATACACCATTGCTTTCAAGAGCAAAGGTCTTTGTATTTAAACAACAAACGGAAGAAGATATATATGATCTTCTAAAGAAAATTAGTAAAAAAGAGCTTCCAGATGTAGAAATCAAAAAGAAGGAACTTGAGACAATGGCCAACCTATCTAATGGAGATATCCGATCTGGATTAAACATATTAGAGATGGCAACAACACTTGCAACTGCTCAACAGAAGGGGAGAGAAAAAGCTAGGGTTACAGAAGAAATATTACAAAATACAATACAAAAGCCAATATATTATGACAAAAATGGAGAGGAACATTACAACATCATATCTGCAATACATAAATCAATGAGGTCATCCAATCCAGATGCAGCTGCATATTGGGTAGGGCGAATGCTACAAGCAGGAGAAGATCCTTTGTATATAGCTAGAAGACTACTTAGATTTGCTAGTGAAGATGTAGGGAATTCTGACCCTAATGCTTTAATATTAGCAAACAATGTATATGAAGCATGTCAGAAAATTGGTATGCCTGAGTGTGAAGTATTCCTAATCCAATTAGCAATATATCTTTCAAAAGCACCCAAGGATAACAGTGCATATATGGTTGAGAATATGGTAAAGGAAGATATTGAGAAGTATGGGAATCTCCCAGTTCCTATGAATATACGAAATGCAGAAACCAAACTCATGAGGAACCTAGGCTATGGAAAGGGATATCAGTATGATCACGATCTACCGAATAAGAAATCAGATCAACAGTGTATGCCAGACAAACTAAAAGACAGAAAATATCTCAAAGAGTAATCATAATAGAGCTCTAAGTGGAAAAATTAAAATAATATATATATAATAACGGACATGGAAATCAGAAAAGATCCAGAAATTATTGAAAGAATATTAGAGAAAGGAGTAGAACAGATACTTCCTTCGAAAGAAGCACTTA
>JAQVKD010000013.1 GCA_028694805.1 Candidatus Dojkabacteria bacterium | reverse complement strand
GGATAGGATTAGTCATTTTAAGAGTCAAGATGGTATAGTTGATGAAGAGATGAAAGATATTGATACTACAAAGCGAGTTAGTTATTCTCAGTTAAATACCTACGAAGATTGTCCTAAGAAATATAAATATTCATATGTATTGAAGATTCCATCTAAACCACATGCTTCATTATCATTTGGTACCACTATTCATAACACTCTTAAGGATTTTTATACATTAGTAAAAGAATCTAATGAGGGTCTTGAGGGTATTGTAGAGAAACCAGATGAGAAAAAGCTTTTAGAATTGTATGAAACTCATTGGATACCAATAGGGTATGATAGTAAAGCTCATGAGAAGAAGAGGAAATCTTTTGGTAAGATAATATTAAAAGAGTTTTACCACAACCTATATTCAGAAGATCAAAGGCCATATAGATTAGAAGAGTCATTTTCTGTACATGTAGGGGAGAGTGTTTTTGTTGGGAAAATTGATAGGATAGATATCGTTGATGATAGTGGAGAGAAATTAAAGGTGGAAATTGTTGATTATAAAACCGGAAAAGTTAAGAATGATGCTAATATTAAGAAAGATTTGCAGCTTCCTCTCTATGCACTATTTGCTGAAGAAAAACTGGGTCTAGAGGTTGTTGGTGCGAAATATGTTTTTATTGAACATGGGGAGGTTGTAAGTGTTGATGTTTCTGATGATAGAAAGGTTCAGGCAAGAGAGAGGATTGTTGAAATAATTGATAAAATAAAAGAGAAAAATTTCTCTCCAACACCTGGATATTTGTGTAGGTATTGTGATTATAATGTGGTTTGTGAAGATGCTCTAGTTTAGTTAATTGATTTTATTGTGTATAATACTTGATATGAATGGATTAATAATAAGCGAAACAGGAACAAATACCTTGTCAGATACATTATCTGGGAATATAAGTTCCGATGGTGGAGTATTCAACGGTGATGTTACTGGCATCGATGGTGTTGTTGATGTTGTAACTAAGATAGCATTGCCGTTAGCTGGTACTGCAGCAGTAATACTTTTAATTATTGCGGGCTATAAAATGATTACTAGTAGAGGGAATCCAGATAAGCTTACTGACGCTAAAGAGATGGCAACAAATGCTATCATTGGTTTAGTCTTTATCCTACTATCCGTTGCCATTTTAGGTTTAATATCTAGTGTATTTAATTTAGATATCGTTGGAAACTAATGAAAAAATACATTAAAAATTTTTTCAAAGGAGGGCTTTTCTTAACGATAGGTGGTTATAGTATAAGTTTCCCAGTAGGAGAGAAATGGGGGGATATAGATGAATTACTACATGATATTACGGGGCTTATAAATATTATGATTATTTTTTCCGCAGTTATTGCTGTTACTATGATTATAGTAGCTGGTTATACTTTAATTACTTCAGGAGGAGATCCAGATAAAGCAGAAAAAGGACAAAGGACTCTTACTGCAGCCATTATTGGGTTGGGTGTAGTTTTTCTTGTTAAGTTAATACTAACATTTGTTTTAGATTTCTTTGTATAAAGGTGTTATTGATAAAGTAAAAATACTTTGGTAAAATCAACGTATATAAATTCATTTAAATATATTTACAATGTTACACAATATTATTGCAGCAGATACTATTGATTTAGGGTTACTTAATGATATTAATGCTGGAACATCAGAAACATCTTTACCAAACCTTATTACTACAATTCTAAACTTTGCTATAGGTGCTGCAGCTGTTGTATGTGTTGTTATGCTTATAGCAGCAGGTTATTCATATATTACCGCTAGTGGAGATGAGGGTAAGATTGAAAAAGCTACTAAGACATTAACAAACGCGATAATTGGATTAGCAATCTGTTTCATAGCTGTACTTTTAGTAAACTTTGTTTTGACAAATATACTACAAGCTAGCGGAACAACATCTATGCTTCCATTTATGTTCGCATAATTAAGTAGTTATAAAATATAAATGTTAGATTTTTCAGTTATTGATAATCCAGTGGTCTTCGGGAGCTTGTCTGATTTTATTTTAAATCTGATAAATTTCGCTATAAATTTATCGATAGTTTTAGCTGTTGGAGCTTTAATTCTTGCAGGATTTAAATATATTTTAGCTATGGGTGATGAGAAAAAGACTGAAGAGGCTACAAAATCTTTAATATTTGCAATTGTTGGTTTGGTCATTGTTTTTATTGCTCCATTGGTTGTTAATTATGTTACACAGTTTTTTATAACAAAATAATCTGTTATACTAGGATATATGGATGATCCAAAAAAGATTGAAGATTTGTTCTCAGGTTTTGATACTGTTGTTAAATATCTTGTTCCTGTAGGGATTCTGTTAGCTGTAATTTTTATAGTTATTGGTGGATATACATGGATTTCTTCTTCTGGAGATCCAGAAAAAGTTAAGCAGGCACAGGGTACTCTGACATGGTCTATTATTGGTCTAGTATTTATCTTAATAGTCGGTTTGCTTCTTAATACAATTGTTGATTACTTAACTGGATTGTAGGATAATTTTGTTATGAAGAAACTGCCTTTAGTATTACAAATTTCTATATTTATATTTCTTCCGTTTTTCGTTTTGATGTCTAGATTCTCACCAGCATATTCTGGTACGGAAGATGATTTAGAAAATCAGATTGATGACACTCAACAGCAAATAGAGGAGCATGAATCTACATTGGCCGAAATTGAAGCGTTGATAGATGATTTAGCAAATAGTAATTACTCGGTTACTCAACAGATTAATATACTAAATGAAGAGATATCAAAGCTACAGGAGGAGATAGATACTAAAAATGAGGAAATTAATACTAAATTAGAAGAAATAGCTGCAAAAGAATCTATTTTAAATGAAAAAAAAGATCTCTTAGCCTCAGTTTCTGGTCAATTATACATTGAGAGTAGAATTGGTTCGGTAGAATTCTTTTTTTCTAGTGTTAATATCGACGAGTTCTTACAATCGCTATTTGTTAAAAAGAATGCGATATCTGTTTTGAAGGATGAAATTACTGAGATAACAGGGGAGTTTGAAGATTTAGCTATTTTAAAGCAGGAATTAGAAGATGAGAAAGTTGAATTAGATACTCAAAAGGAAGATTTAGATGATTCGTATGACCTTTTAGCTGCGGAAAGAGCTAAATTACAGGCACAATTGAATGAGAAATATAACAGTAGGGATTTAATTAGTAGGACTATAAATGGTTTAAAGGCAGACTTAACTGATTTACAGTATCAGTTATTAATTGTTCGACAGGGAGGAACTAATGTTGATCCTAATACTGTTCCGAGTACTGGAGAATATATAACAACTCTTGCGGGATTTAAAGCAAGTGCCCCAAGTGGCTCTTTTGGTGTTTTCTCTATAGGGGCTTTAACTCATCGTAATGGTATGAGTCAATGGGGGGCTAGGGCTAGGGCAAATGATGGGCAGTCATATACACAAATTATGAATTTTTACTATCCAGGAAAGAATCTGAGGACAGGTACGGTTGTTGTTGATGGTAAAACTGAGAATATTATGACAAATATTAAAACGAGTGCATATGGTACATTAAATTTTGAAGAAGATTACCTTTTAAGGCTAGGTGAAATGCCAGAATATTATCCTAAGGAAGCCTTAAAAGCTCAAGCTATAGCAGCAAGAACATATGCTGTTAGATATACTAAAAATGGTGATAACACAATATGTGTGGATGAAAACTGTCAGGTTGTAGGTACTACGAAAAAAACAGGAGCATGGAAAACTGCTGTAGAGGAAACAAGGGGAGTTATTTTAACTAATTCTGATGGTACAGCAGCACTCACACAATATGCTTCATTGCATGGGGGTTGGGTTAATGGAGTTGGTTGGGATACAACTACTGGTAGTGGTGATTACTCTGGATGGATGGCTTATGCATGGGATAGTATTGCTAATCATCCATGGTTTTATAAAATCTGGTATAGGTATGATTCTGTTAATAAGTATTCTGATAGTGCTGATAGTTGCAGTAGAAAACCATGGCTATCTATGTCCGAGATGTCAGATATAGTAAATGCATACCAAGTTTGGATACAACATAATCGTAGTGATAGTAGAATAATACCAATATATGATGCTTGTCATTCAAGTGGTAATCCATATTCATTTGCAGAAATGAGATCAATAGCTAATAAACCTGTAACGTCAATATCGGCGGTAGTAACAAGTAGTAGTGGTGGAACAACAACTTCTGTAACCTTCTATACTAATGCTGGAACAATTTCTATGAGTGGAAATGATTTTAAGACTGTCTATAATATGAGAGCCCCAGGACATTTAATGATTCTTCAAAGTGGTTTTGTTCATATAAATATAGAAAAGAAGTAATTTAACCTTGTCCTTAAAGTAATTTTGTGATATCTTAATTCATATATATGTCGCATAAAAACAATATTCCTAAAAAATTTAAAGATAAGAAATTTACATTTATTGAAAGTATTGTAGAACCACTGGAGGAAGATAATTCTCTCCAATTTTTCCCAAAAGATATTAAATTTGTAAGAAAAGAGAAGGACGAAGAAATTATTCTCGTAACTAGAAGGCACTGGATAGCATATGTTACACATATTTTTATAGCATTCATTGTTCCTATTATCCCAATAGTTCTGTTATTTCTATCATCAGGCCATCCAGACATTTATGGGAAAGGAACTATATATATCGGTTTATTTGTAGCTTCGATTGTTATATCGATAAACATTTTTGTTACAGCACTTGTACAATGGTTTTACAATGTTTCTGTAATCACTGATAAAAGAATTTTATCTCTAAATGTTGTAAATATATTTCAACATAAATACACAGAGATTCTGTGGACCAAAATCCAAGATGTAAGTCATGATAGTATAGGACCTTTGAATTCATTATTTGATATAGGAAATGTATATATTGATACTGCAGGCGAGGGTGTAGATTTAATCCTTAAATTTGTTCCAAGACCAAGAGATGTTCAAGATGTTATAGATAATTTAGTTGATCTCGCTCATAAAGGAGAATTGTAAATGGATATAAACTTTCTAGATATATACAGTGGAATAAGTTTTGGAGGATCGATAGCAGGCAGCTTATTGAAGCTTTTAATTGGCTTACTTCTATTCGGAATACTTTTTTATTCCTTTATGTTCATTATCAAACTTAGAGTTCTCCAAGATACAATTGACATTTCTAGTAACTCTTTGATTAAGAAAATAATTACGATTAACCTAATAGTAACTTTCATTGGTGTTATTATCTCCTTTATTCTAATTTTACTGTAAACAAATATGTCTTTTACTGCCTTACAATTTGTACAAAACAGTAAAAAACCAAATACATTTGTAGGAGTGTTTAGGTATGTTAAAACATCGGGTGTGAAATCCATCAAAAATGGTGAACTATACGGCTTCATAGAAATTTCAAGTGAAGGAGAGTTTCCTGCAGAGAGAGTTGCTCATATGGCGTGGGATGGAGTAGTAGAGGGGTATATGTATTCTCAAAGTAAATCTATATCAGATTCTCTTAAATCTGGAGTTCAAGAATTTACAAGAAGGCTTAAAGATTTAATGAGGAATAGTAAAAATTTAGAAGAAGCTGGTATAGACGTAAGTCTAGTTATTGTCTCTGCAACGAAAGACGGTGTATATGTTGCAAACCTTGGAGAAAATGAGATATTCGCATATAGAGGACAAAAGATTGTAGACGTTGTTGATATTTTAGAAAAAAATAACGCACAGACCGCAGGCTTTATGATATCTAATGATGACCTGTTAGTCATATCTACAAACTCTCTCCTTTCTGAAAATATGCATACATTAATTGGAAAGAATAGTCGAGAAGAAATACTGAAATCTCTTTCTCTTTTGGGAAAAACATTACTCCCAGATCAAGGGATTTTCTGTATATTCTTTGAGAAAGAAACAAAAGAAAAACCACAAATATTTCATAAAAATAAAAAAGAAGTTGTTCAAACTGAAGATAAACAGATTAAAGAGGAAATCTTACCTGTAGTTGAGAATAGTGCAGAGATAGATGAAAGATCTGTATTAGAGGAACAAGGCCCTAAAAAGAAAATTCTTGAGAATATTAAAGGGCTTAATGTAAAGAAATACATTGCTCCAGTTCTTGGATTTTTTACTGTAGTTTGGAAATTCCTTTCAAAAATTTTTTCTAAAGTAGGAAACTTTTTAAAGAGAATCTTTTCTAAAATTAAATTATTTCTTACAGAAAAACTAGGAAGTAAAAGATGGTTTAAAAAATACTCTGCTAGAGTTTCTCAGAGTAGGTTAGGAAAGAAAAAGCCAGAAATCAAAATAGATGGGTATAAAACGAAGGATCTTAGATCTAAGAGAATTAGGATAATAATCTTAGCGACATTAGGTATTGTTTTACTTGTAGGAGGATATCAGTATGCTAGAAAACAAAAAGTTGTAAGAGAATTACATTCAGAAGCTGATGATATATTTCAAAGTGTTAGTGCAAAAATAGAAAGTGCGAAAAGTAATTTAAGTACAGATACAGAGGAGGCAGAAACAGATATTTTTGCAGCCAATAATTTATTAGAAGAGTTGCCTGAAGGATTAAATGATGAGTATTTAGAAAAAAAGAATGAGTTAGAAGAAGCTATTTTGAGTGTTGAAGATTCTTTGTATAAGAGGGTTGTTGTATCTCCTGAATCTTTCGTCGGGTTTTTTGATGAAGGAACGGAGTTGACTGATATAGAATATGTTGTAGATGATAGTGGGAATGAGATTTTGATAATTGCAGATAAGGGAACTGGTTCTGTATGGGAGGTTTCGATATATGATCGTAGTAAGAGTAGAATGGCTGATAATAATGGTATTGTTAAATATCCAGAGTATGTTGATATTGGAAACGAGGGTGATATTTTTGTATATGATAGTGGTGTAGGTGTTATTAAAGCTCCAGAGTCATCTTCTGGTTGGGGTGCATTTGAAACACTTACAGGTGTTGGTCTGAAGAATATTGGGATTGATAATGTGGGAGAATTCGCAGTACTTACATCTTCAGACAATCTTTACTATCTTGATACTGTAAATGCTAGGATTGTAAAAAGTGTTAACTATGGTACTGGGTATAGTAGTACCGTTGTTAGTGTAATTAATGACGAGAATTTTGTTAATGCCCATGACTTTTTTGCAGATTTTAGTATATATGTACTTACATCTGGTAATGATGGGGTTTTAAGATATTCTGCTGGTACGTATGTTCCTATAACAATCACAGGTGTTAATGGAACACTTGGAGAACTAACATGTGGAGATACTTCCGGTAGTATGGACTACGGCTTCTATATGTTTGATCAGACTAATAATAGGATTTTGAAATTTGAAAAACCTATGGATAGTTATAATGATAAATTACATCCTAATGAATTGGTTCTCCTTAATCAGTATGTATATCGTGGTGATAATGGCGAAATGTGGAATAATATAAAGGATATTGCAATAGATCAAGCAGAAAAATATATATATATATTAGATGGTAATAATGTGTGGAGAATTGGTTTGTAGTATAATTTGGAATGAAAATTGTTAATAAAAAAGCTCATCATAACTACAATGTTAAGGATTCCTTTGAGGCAGGTATTGTTTTAACTGGTTCAGAGGTTAAGTCTATTAGAAATGGTAGATGTAATCTTTCAGATGCTTATGTTAAATTTCTTGGTAATGATCTATATTTAATTAATGCTGATATTGCAAAATATACTAATGATGGTAGTGATGGTTATGATAGTAGTCGTAGTAGAAAATTACTTCTAAAAAGGAAAGAGATAGAATCTTTAAGGAGTAAAATGAAACAGGGTAGGTTAGTTTTATTCCCTTTGAGTGTATATACATCTAGAAATTTAATAAAAGTTGAAGTAGGATTAGGGAGTGGTAAAAGAAACTATGAGAAGAAGAGTGTAGAGAAGGATAGGGATGTTAAGAGAGAGATGGCTAGAATACGTAGGAAACATATGGTATAATTTTATAGGGTATGAGTAATAAGTTTGTATCAACTGACCCTATGGATACAGTAAAAACAATGGAATCAACAGGTGTTAAACCTCCAGATGTCGTGGAGGTTATGAGTGTTGAAATTCCAGCCGCATCTCATAGTCCAGAAGTAGCCCCAATCGAAGAACTCGCTGGGCAAAGAACATCTCCTACATTTACTGCACAAAACCTTAAAGAATTAGAAAAAAATACAATCCCTGATAATGGCAATACATTGCCTGGAGCTATTGTTAATCAAGATTGGTTAACAGGCCTTCTTGAAAAGAGTCGGGGAAACTTAGGACCAGATATAAGAGCAATTTCTAAGAACTAAAAATTCTCAATAAATACTTTCTATGATAAACTATACTTAGTATGGTTATAGAACAAATCTCTAAAGAAGAAATATTCGCACAGGTGGGACCAATGCCTACAGATACTATACAGCCTGGAACAGAAACGGAATACCCAAGTGATTCATATAACTCTGTTAATATAGATATCCCATGGGGATGGATTAGTGCTGTTTTAATATTCATCACAGTATTAGTATCAACATATTTTATTTTCAAAAGAAAACTAGAGAAAAAAGATCGTGATGAAAAGGCAAGCAAATGGACTCTATTCGAAATAAGAGTTCCTAGGAGTAATGAGATAGAGATAGGAGAGGCTGAAAAAATGTTCGCTAATTTAGCAAGTATTGGTGGTAGAGGAAAAGGTTTAGCAGAGAAATTTACGGTTAATCACTCTATCAGTTTTGAGATAATGGCAATACCTGGAGAAATTAGGTTCTATGTACACTGTCCAAAAAAACTATCAGAAATGGTTGAAAAACAAATATTGGGATCATATCAAGATGCTGATGTTAAGCAGGTTAATGATTACAATATATTTGATGTTAATACATATGTTGAATATACAAGATTAGAATTAGAGGAAGAAAACTATTTCCCAATTAGAGTTGCTGAGAATTTTGAAGGTGATCCGTTATCAAATATCCTAAGTAGTTTGAGTAAAATGTCTAATAGCGAGGGGGCTATGGTACAGATCGTTATTACTCCAACTAATAGTAAATGGAGAAAGAATGGTGAGAAATATATTAGTAAGATTGAATCTAATAACTCGGATCCAGAAAAGAAACATATCGATGTATCTCAAGAGAAGATGCAGGCTGTAGGAAAGAAAATTTCTAAGGTGGGCTTTTTAACAGATATTAGGATTATTACTAGTGCTCCAAGTAAGGAGTTAGCTAAGATGCATTTGGATAATATTGTAGGAGCTTTTGATCAGTTTAATAATCCTGGAATTAATGGTTTTAAGAAAAAGAAAATCAAGGATAAAACAAAAGAGGAATTTATGAGGGATGTCATATATCGAAGAACGCCACTGGATGTTAAAACAGTCTTAAATATAGAGGAATTAGCTGGTCTTTATCATTTCCCTAATAAAAATATTACTACTCCTAATATACACTGGTTGCTATCAAGAGAATTACCTGCATCTAATGAGATAAGTCAGGATATTAATAGTATAGATACTATATGGGTAGGAAATAATGAGTATAGAGGAAATATACATAGAATATGTTTTGAGCGAGATGATAGGAGAAGGCATTCATATATTTTGGGACAGACTGGTACTGGTAAATCTTGGTTTATGACTAGGATGATAATTCAGGATATCTATAATGGTGATGGTGTTTGTTTTGTAGATCCTCATGGTGATACTGCAGAGATGATTTTAGAGCGTATTCCTCCAGAGAGGGCAGAGGATGTCATATATTTTAATGCTGGTGATTTTGATAGGCCTTTTGGTTTAAATATTATGGAGTATTACAATGAGCAGCATAAGCACCAGATAGTCAATAGCTTTATAGCTCTCCTTATCCGTATGTTTGATCCAAATAACCAGGGGTTTGCTGGGCCTATGTTTCAGCAGGCTGTGCGTAATGCTATGCTTACTGCAATGTCTGAGAAGGGTTCTACGTTGGTAGAGGTTGTTCGTATATTGCAGGATGAACAGTGGGTTAAGGAGAAGTGGTTACCTATCATACAGGATGAATTAGTTAAGAGGTATTGGATTGATCAGGTTGCTAAAACTGATCAGAAGACTAAATCTGAGAGTTTGGGGTACTTTATTTCTAAATTTGATAAGTTTACAACTAACTTAGCTATTAGAAATATAATAGGTCAGTCTCAATCATCTTTTGATTTTAGAGATATTATGGATAATCAGAAGATCCTTATTGTAAACCTTTCCAAGGGTTTGATAGGAGAAGAGAATATGAATTTCTTAGGGTTATTATTAGTTCAGAAAATGCTATCTGCTGCTTTAACTAGAGAGAATCTTCTTGAGAAGGATAGAAAGGATTTCTTTTTCTATGCTGATGAGTTTCAGAATTTTGCTACGGATGATTTTTGTACAATATTGTCTGAGGCTAGAAAATATCGATTAAATTTAACTATGGCTCATCAGTATATTGGTCAGTTGCCTGAGAATATTAAGAATGCTGTTTTTGGTAATGTCGGTTCTTTGTTTATAGCTCGTTGTAGTGCAGAGGATGGGAAGTTCTTAGAGCCTCAGTTTGAGCCTCTGCTAACCTCTGAGGATCTTATAAATCAAGGTCTCGGTCATTACTATGTTAAGATGTTAACTAATGGTTCATATCCTGGACCTTTCTCTTTGAATACTTTGTATGGTAGTAAGTATCCTATGTCTGGTTTTGATATGCCTGTTAACAAGGATGTTGTTGAGCTTATAAAGCAGATGTCTAGGACTAAGTATGGTAGGGATGTTAATGTGGTTAATGCAGATATTAGAAGGAGATCAGATCTTGATAAACCGATAGAGGAGAGTAGTCCTAGTAGTGGTGGTTTTCCTCCTATTAGTTTCTAATTAAAGAATAGAAAATATCCTACAATTAATATTATTATCCATAATATTGCTGCAATCATAAGTGAAGAGCTTCCTTTTTTAAAGCTGCGTACTTTAAAGGTAGAAGGATTTTCTATATAGTTTTCAAAAGATTTCTCTATCTTGTCTGGTGCCTTACCAGTAAACTTAAAATCTTCTGTATTTATATGTAGTACATATTCTTTTTCTTTCTTTCCACCTAAAGCTAGATATATTATTCCTGGTACTATTCCAATTAGAAAAAGGCATATTGCAATCATTAGACCTGGTTTTTGAGCTTCTTCTTTATATGTATATGTTAAAACTTGTTCTCCTTGATCATATTGTTGTACATAATCTGGCCAGTATTCTGCCATAAACTGTTTAAATTCAGAGATTTTTTGTTGATCCATTTTGATATATATTAATTTTAATATTTAAATATATCATATCTCTACTGCAATTTGTTCAAATTTTTGGTAAAATCACCACAGTAATGGGAGTATAGCTCAGGTGGTTAGAGCGCGGTTCTTATAAAGCCGTGGTCGATGGTTCAAGTCCATCTACTCCCACCACTTTCCTGTTATTTTGATATAATTGTTTATTAACTTGTTTGGGGTTAATTTTATGAAAGATAAAAAGAAAACAACTCCATTAACTTGGATTGTTAGTGTAGTCGTTTTTGTATTATGTTTCTATATTTCTTATTGTCTTTTTAGTGGTATTATCCCTTTCCAAAGTAAAAGTAGTAAATGCAAAATTGAGGCTCAAGATAGAGCAACTAGTTTAAGAGATGCTACCTTGGAGTCATTGGAATTAAAAGAGAATCCTACAGAAGAAGACTTGGAGAGAATAGAAGAGTTAAAGAGGAAACAGGTAACAAACTTAGTAAGTAGAGACGATTATGATTATTTTTATGAAGATTGTATGAAGTAATACGAATGTTTCTTATAACTCCTTCAAACTCTTCTCAGTCTCTGGTTTCTTGTTATCTATTAGATTTAAATATTTCTCTGTAGTAGATAATCTTTTATGACCAACTAACTTAGAAACAGTTACTAAAGATACACCATTAGCTAAATGATGAGCTATAAAAGTATTTCTTAAATCATTAACCTTAGCATTTTTAATACCAGCTCTCTCAAAAGCCTTATCTATAGTTGTTCTAATATTTCTTACTAATAATGGTCTACCATTCTTTGTTATAAATAATGTCTCTTCATCTGTATCAGGCCTTATTTCTAGATAATCATCAACAGCTTTCTTAGCTGATTTATTTAGAGGAACCTTTCTAGAATCATGACTACCATACTCTGCAATATATAGGTAGTAAAGCTTCTTACCATCTACATCCTGTGTTCTAACGTCATCTGTAGTTAAAGATGCTAACTCACCAATTCTAATACCTGTTTGAAGTAATATCTCAATGATAGAGTAGAGTCTAGTATCTGATCTACTAACATCTCTAAGTGCTCTATACTCCATCTCTGATAGAACTCTAGGAGGTTTAGTTTCAAACTTTGGATGTGCTAATTTATCAGATGGATTATCTGAAAGCTTTCCAGTAGATGTAAGATATTTATAGAAAGTTCTAGTACTATTTATCTTTCTAGAAACACTCTTAGGAGTATAGTTGTTATCCTGTAAATGTTTCTTATATGCTTCTAGATCCTCTATTGTGGTATCTTGTACCTTTAAAATACCTCTATCTGAAAAGAAATTAAGAAGCTGCTCTATATCTTTTGAGTAAGCAATAACAGTTGATTCTGCCCGACCCTTACTTCTGAGGTCGTTTATGAAATCATCATGATACTGGGCAAAATTTTGATTTTTTACTTTAATCAATGTAGTTTCTACTAAATTAATAATAGCCTTTTGATAATATACTATAAGTTCATAAGAAATGCAAAGGTTTTAGATATAACTATTTGCTATATCATTTTAAAACAATTGCTAGATTTGATAATATGGATATATATGAAAAAGGTTAAATATGAGGTAAGAAATAGAAGTTCAGTGAATAATGGTCAATCTAATTTTGTTAGTAAATTTCTCGATAGTGGAATAGCTAAGATTATTTTAATAGGGATCTCTATTCTTATGCTTCTGAGTGTCTATAGATCTATAATGCAGATGGGTCAAAAAATATCTCTTTTAAAACAGGCTGAACAGGAGGTAAGAGAATTAAGATTAGAAAACTTAGAATTATCTTTAGAAGTTGATGAGGCTGGTACTATAGAAAATCTTGAAAAAGAGGCTAGAGATAGGCTTAACTATGGTAATGAAGATGAGGTTGCTTTTGTTATAGATGATGAATTAATGGAGCTTGGTAAGGAGAAAGTTCAGGAGATATTAAATCCTGAAGAAGAGAGTAGTTCTATTGATATCGTTGCTCAATGGAAAGAGTTTCTTTTTGAAGGATACTAGATTTGCAAAAAATACCTATGTTGAGATATAATCAGCATGTATAGATATCGCGGGGTAGAGCAGTGGCAGCTCGTCAGGCTCATAACCTGGAGGTCGTCGGTTCGAATCCGACCCCCGCAACCATATACACTTTCCCAATGTTAAATTGAGATTTTATTAATATGCCATTAACAGATCAACCAGTAAAAGGAATGTATATAAGGGAGAATGATAGGATATTCTACCTTGTTGATAGAAAACTAAAAACCCAAGGAAGGCAGGGTGGTCTTATCATTATGAAAATGAAAGCACTAGATACTGGTCAACAATTAGAAAAAACGGTAAAGGCCGGTGTAAAGATTGAATATATTGAACCTGAGACAGTTGCAGTACAGTATCTTTATGCAGATGATAAAAATGGATATTTTATGGATACTAATACATATGAGACATTCCCTATAAATATAGATATTGTAGGTGACTATATTCAATTTCTTAAAGAAGGTGATAGTTGTCTAATTATGAGATTTGAAGGAAAGATTTTAAATGTAAAGATTAGTCCGACCGTAGAATTAGAAGTTATTGAAGCTTCTCCTGCAGTTAGAGGTAATACAGCTAACTCTGCTTCTAAGAAAGTAAAAGTTGAAACAGGATATACACTGAATGTGCCTCTTTTCATTGAAAATGGTGATATCTTAAAGATTAATACTGAAACTGGAGAATACTCTGGTAAGGCAAACTAATGAATATATTAGAATCTTTTGGTATAATTTCTAACAATTCTGGTGAGATAGCTCAGAAGGTTAGAGCATAGGATTCATAAACCTAAGGTCGGTGGTTCGATTCCACCTCTCACCACTTCCATAATAAATTTGAATTATAATTTTCAATGGCAAATAGTAATAGTAAAGATTTGGGGAAAAATAATAAGAATACTCCTAAGAATGTAAATATTCGTATAGTTAAGAAAAAAAGTAAAGTGCCTAGCATATTGGTGATTATAGCTGTATCTATACTCCTGACTCTATTTATCAATTTTATAATTAATATGTTCTCATATTCGGGGGAAGAGGTCGGTTTGAGCCAGATTCTTACTGAGATTTCTGATGGAACATATGACAAGGTAGTAATTAAGGATGATATTATTAATTTGGAGTATACAGATGATAATGGGGATTTTATTAAGCAGTATGCATTAATATCTGGCAATACTGATTTTTATAGTGTTGCTTCTGATGCTGGTATAGATGTAAAAAGTTTAGAGAATGTTTACTATGAACCTAAAATAGCTATTACATTTGGAGATATTCTCACATTGGTAATGATAATTGGTGCTTTTGTTTTAGGATATATCTTTATCAAAAATATGCAGGGTTCCGGAGGTCAGATTTTTGATTTTGGTCAGAGTAAAGCAAGATTAATGATGGGGAAGAAATCTGGCACTAATTTTGATGATGTCGCAGGTATTGATGAAGTAAAAGAGGAATTAAAAGAGATTGTAGATTTTCTTAAATATCCAAAGAAGTATTCTTCTGCTGGTGCAAGGATTCCAAAAGGTGTTCTTTTGGCGGGTGCTCCTGGTACTGGAAAGACACTTTTAGCTAAGGCTGTAGCAGGGGAGGCTGGTGTTCCATTCTTTCATTCATCTGGTTCTGAGTTTGAGGAGATGTTAGTTGGTGCTGGTGCTTCTAGAGTTAGAGATTTGTTTAATAAAGCTAGAAAGGCTGCTCCTTGTATTATCTTTATCGATGAGATTGATGCTGTAGCTAAGAAGAGGGGTACAGTACTTCATTCTGGTGCAGGTGAACAGACTTTAAATCAGATATTGGTTGAAATGGATGGGTTAGAAGAGAGAACTAATGTAATTGTTCTTGCTGCTACTAATAGGCCAGATGTTTTGGATCCTGCTATTTTGAGACCTGGTAGGTTTGATAGGACTGTTGTTGTACCAATGCCTGACTTTAAAGGTAGAAAGGAGATTTTAGAAGTACATGCTAAGAATAAGAAGTTTGAAGAGAATGTTAATTTAGAGGATTTAGCAAAGAAGACAATAGGATACTCTGGTGCTGATTTAGAGAATCTTTTAAATGAAGCTGCTATTATGGCCGCTTTAGAGAATCGTAAGATTATTAATCGCGAGGATATTGCAGAGGCATATCTTAAGGTTAAGTTAGGTAGAAAGAAGAGGGATCAGGATAAGGATGAGGAGGATATAAAGACTACTGCTTATCATGAGGCTGGTCATGCTATTGTTGCTAAGTTTACTCCATATTCAGATCCTATTGAGCAGGTTTCCATTATTTCTCGTGGTATGGCTGGAGGTGTTACTGTATATCTTCCAGAGAAGGATACTAAGCATTTGTTTAAGGATCAGATCTTAGCTCATATGCGTAGTGGTGTTGCCGGTAGGGCGGCAGAGGAGTTGTTTATCGGTAGGATTTCTACTGGTGCTAGTTCTGATATTGAGAATGTTACAGAGATGGCTAGAGAGATGGTTACTCAGTATGGTATGTCTGATGATTTGGGTATGGTTAAGTATGGTGATGCAGAGGAGACTAAGCATTTGGGTTATAACTATGGTGGGGGTAGAGCATATAGTGAGGAGTATGCTAAGAAGATTGATGATGAGGTTAAGAATTTAGTAGATGGGGCATATAGGGAAGCGAAGAAGATTTTAGAAGAACATAAGGGAGAGGTTGAGAAGTTAGTAAAGATGTTATTGGAGAAGGAAGTTGTTACAGGAGAAGAGTTTGAGAGTATATTTTAGGATTGACATTGATCAGGGAGTCTAATAGAATAAGGCTATAAGATAGTTTTTGCTTTTTAATTATGAAAACTGAATTACCACGATTTTTTGATTTTGAAAAAGCAGGTACTAGAAGTATCGTCAATATGATAAGGTTATTAGAAGATTTTCCTCAAATTTTCCATGAAAAAATGTCAAAAGAAAAAATTGTAGATTTTGATTTATTCCAATTTGTAGAAACAGTACTTCGATCTCCTATCGTAAATTATTATAGTCATGAGAAGTGTTCCGTTGACAGACTAATACTAAAAGTTGAGCAGGATATTCTGAAAAATGAATTAACAAAGAAATTAATTTATAAATGCTTTCTTCCATTAGAAAAAGAGTCGATCTCTAAAACAAATATAATGAATAAGATGTTTTTGGGTATAACTATTTTATATGGTACAGATTTGATATGCTCTATGAGTAATCGCGAAGGAAATGGCAACTTTGTTAACTTAAAAGATAGAGATGGTCTATCTGAGATACCGGGAGTAGAGTTTTCATTCAAGAAAAACGATTTAGAAAATGAAGATGAATGGCTTGCAATACAAGATAAATGGGAGGAGACATTGGGTTATTATATTAGTGATTTAGAAATTTCTTATGATATAACGACTGGAGAACTCAATATGGAGGCTACCTTGGATGATTGACATTAGTTAGAGGTTTACATTTATTTAGATTACAAGATAATAGCTATTTAAATATATGAATGCAGATAAAATAGAAATTTTAAAAGATTGTTCGATTAGTGAGCATAATAAAGAGAAGCTTTCGGAGTTTCCTTTTGATGACTTGATCTATAGAAACAAGGAGGATCAGCTTAGTGTTTTTGTTGATCCAAATACAAAAGAAGTCTTTTTATCGCAAATTTTTACACAAAAACGATTACCAGAGTACAAAACAGTTAAAAGTTTTATAAGAGGACAAATTTGGTCGGACGAGAAGTCTAGATACTATGATCCTGTAATCGAAGAATTGGGCTTAGATATATATTTTGTATGGGTTGGCTCAAAGGAAGAGTATAAAGTATATATATGGCAGCATGAGAACCCTGGGAAAGTAGTAGGATTGGATCTTAAACCAAGCTTTTCTAAGGATGGAGAGATTCTAGAATATAGATTTGAAGCTTCGCAAGATGATGAAGAAACAAAATATTTTATAGAAACTTTTGAAAATATAACAGGTTTTGAAGTTTCTCATGTACTTATTGGCTCTGCAGTAGGAGGTGGATCTACTAAAATCCCTGAAGAGAATCTTGATTATATAATGGTTACACTAAAATAGTATCTCTAGTATAATCTAATATATGACATTACCAACTTCTGAAGATAAGAAAATATTCTTAGCTATAGATGCAAACGCTATAATCCATCGTGCATTCCATGCATATCCACCAACATTACAAACAGAAGATGGTTTACAAACAAATGCAGTATATGGATTTACTACTATGCTACTAAGTGCATTAGAAACCTTCCACCCAGAATATGTAATGTGTGCTATGGATACACCACAACCTACATTTCGACACGAAATGTATCCTGATTACAAAGGAACTAGAGCCCCTACAGACCAATCATTAATAGATCAGATTCCAATGGTAGAAGAAGTTCTAAACTCATTTAACATTCCCATTATCAAAAAAGAGGGGTATGAGGCAGACGATATCCTTGGAACACTCTCTAAATTGATCTCAGAAGGTAAGTGGCAAGATGAGAGTATGGAGATGTATATATTGAG
>JAQVKD010000048.1 GCA_028694805.1 Candidatus Dojkabacteria bacterium | reverse complement strand
CTTTCCTGAGAAATTGGAGCACGAACTACATATTGAGCAAGTTTTTCAATACTCTCCTGTTCCTCTGCGTATATTGCCTCCCCACAATAAACATTAAATCCAGTATTTTCCCAACTAAGCATGTTATAAAGATACAGGAATCGGCATCCCTAAGGAGCACCAGGACAGGATCTTTGAAAGGTTCTACACCGTAGATAAAAGCAGGTCCAGCAAAAATGCCAGTACAGGCCTTGGCCTCTCCATAGTAAAGCATATAGTTGAATACCATGATGGTAAGATAAGCCTAGAAAGTGAAGTAGGCAAGGGAACTGAAATCAGTATAAGGTTTAAGTCCATAGGATAAAAATGAGGCCCATTGGGCCTCTTTTAAGTTCCAAATCCACCTAATATCCATAGTCTGGTTCCCTCTGTGAAGGTTATAATCTCCTTGTAGGTTTGAATGTCGTATTTTTTCTTTTCCTTCTCAACCAGCAAGGCTACATACAGAGTTACACCAATGAGAATAACCCATAATCCAATCCCAAGATAAGAAAAATAGTGGGCTAGGGGAATTGGTGATATGATTGATCTAAAGTGGCTATTTGGTCTATCAAATAGCTTTTACATTTGTCAAAAGCTACCTGTTTTCTGATGTAAAATAGCTTTGTCATCAGGAATAACAGTATAATACCCTTATACTGCTGTGTAGTTTCTTAGCTACTTACATTTATCATTATAAATGTTTATATTCCTTGGGATTAAGACGAATAATACCTTAATGTTGAACAAAGATAGCTATTATTTCCAAATAATTTTGGACATTTCGTATAGTAATCTCTGTCTTTCTTCTAACTCTGATGGACCGAATTCATTCATAGGTCTAAATTTTAAGTTATACTTTTTAATCATATTTGTAAAATCAAGTTTTGATTTGTAGCTATCTTCTCTCAGTGTCTCATTCCAATATAAAGTGTTAGCATAAGTTTTTAGTTTTTCAGCATATACTTCATTATTGCTAGAGATATTATCTTTACCCTTTAATAATAGGAGTCCACCTAATCTGTTTCGCTCACGTTCAAAGAGTTCCTTATCATTATTAAACTTGCTTAAGTTTTCACTATTATTTGCTAGTATATGTTCAATATGAAATCCATTAACCGAACCAGTATTAACTACTAGATCATAAAAATCATGCTTCATGCTTAAATTTGTATTTTTAGCTATGAAATGTTCTATTCTAGCAAAGAAGTATCTCCTAAACCTTTTGTATAGTTCAATTCCAGCATCTTTAAATAATCCATATGAGAAAGGACTTTCTACCTTTAATCCTCTATTATCTGAAATTAATTGCATTAAATATTCATCAAATATATCTCTGATATCACTAACATCCTTTTCTCTAATTCTTTGATTAATCTTGTATATACATATATTAAAATCATTACTATCATAACTTCGTTGTAATTGTAATAGAGAAAAGAACCTATTTACTTCATAAGAAATCCTTTTGATTTTCTCTTCCTCTTGTGGATCATTAAGCCTGCAAGCTGATAGAATTAAAAGAAATTGACTATCCATCTCTACTAAACTGTTATAGTATATATCCTCAAATCCTTCAGTTAATTCCTTGGAATATATCAAAATCTTATAATACAGATCACTATAATACTTAAATTCATTTTGTAGAAAGCTCTTTACAGAGGATTGATTATGACTTAAGTTTAATAGTCTTCCTATGTCATCAGTAAACATAGCCCTATGGTAGTTTCTATCAATTTTTCTTGAATCATTAGAGGTATTTGCAAATTTACTCCTTAAATAGTATATAAAAAAATTATCTATCTCATTATCTTTTAACTCATTTATCTTATTGACCTGATTATCCCAAAGTTCATTTAATTTTAATTCTTCTAATTCATCCTTATCAATCTGTCCTAATAATTTACCTTTTAATATCTCATGCGGCTTAAGTCTTACACCCCTATCATTAATAACTTCAAATACCATAGGAACATCTATTTGCTCTACATTAAGGTTAATCAATACTAGCCTTTTTAAGAAGTAGAAAACAAAGGTTTCAAATTTCTTCTTACTATCTAATTCTCTATCAAGCCATTGGGATATTAGTAGATAATTATTCTCTAGGTTCATATCTGTTATATTGTTATAGGTATTAGATAGTTTAAATTTTTCATTTTCATATATTTTTTCTAATATACTTTTACTCTGTTCATGATTCATCCAAAACACTTTTGTAAATCCAGAATGTCCAACTATCTTTGATGAAATCCATGACTCTAATCCTGAGTTATATCTCTTAGCTAAATGCCTCAACTTCATTAGAATCAATGTAAGGGTTGTTAGTCTTTGTTGCCCATCAACAATAAATACTTTTCCATCAACACTATTGGTGACATATGTATTGAGATAATACCATGCGTATCTCTCAATCAACTTGCTTAGTTCTATGTCCTTTTCCTTATACAATTCATATTGGTTATTAAACTTATAAAAAATATCCTCAAGTAACCTATTGACAGGGTCTTCATTCCATTTATATTGTCTTTGATAAAAGTCTATATAGTATGTGGTGTTTGAAAAAAGATTGTCAATGTTTTGCTTATCTGGCATAACATCCATAGATTTACCCCCCTTATAATTATGTTTAAGTGACTATAATAACTGCATGTAAGTAAAATTATATCTAGCAAGATAGTGAATTCTATCTAAAAGATAGTATTAGGCTACTTACAATCCTCAGTAGTCTATACTACATCTTGATTCCTTAACTTCTCATAGATATCAAACATAATCATATCCATTAGATTAGCCTTAAAGCTTTCATCCCTCAAGAGCTTGCCATAAAACTTGGTGTTCTTAGAGTATTCTTCAACAATACTCTTATCGAAACTTCTGACAAAGGCATGTCTAAAGTCATCATAGGTATTTACCTTGGCTTTTTGTCCTAATTCTTCATTACTGCTAAGGTTATCTATTATTTGCTCCACAGCTAATTTTTCTGAGTTTGAGAATTCCGTTCCATATCTCTCGTTTAATCTCTTGATTATATTGCTTAAGTGGTCCTCCTCTGCTTCAGCAACACCAGAACCTCCAACATTTATTTCAACTCCTACATCATCTCCAGTATCCAATTCTAGGGACATATCCTCACCCTTCTGCAACTTATAATACTGAAGGAGCACCTTATCTGTTATATCTACAGCTGTAGGTGGTTCGATTTCCATCTTTTTGATGAAGAATCTTAGGTATATATTTAGTTTATGAAGGTCCACATCCACCAAGGGGGCTATTTGTATGATTAGGTTATATAGGTTTAGGAACTTCTTGACTAGGGCTCTAAATTCTAGTAGCTCCTCCCTAGAGAAGTTCTCTGTCCTCTTGATGGAATTATCTACACAGTTATTCATGATACTGGTATCTACGGGACTATGTTTTTCCTTGTAATAGATATCACAGAACATATCTACGTCAGCTATGTCGATGACCTGCCTATCTAATATAGTCCTATAGAGTGAGTAAATTTCATTAGGTTCGATATCATTTTCAAGTATGGTTGTCTTATAAAAGGGTCTAAAAGCTTCTAATATGTCCTGTGGGTCATTGACAAAGTCTAGTACCAGGGTGTCATCTTTGCCAGGACAAATCCTATTGAGTCTTGATAGTGTCTGTACTGCCTTAACCCCGGATAACTTCTTATCCACGTACATGGTATGAAGCTTAGGTTGATCAAAACCAGTTTGATACTTATTGGCTACTATTAGGACCCGGTTCTCTTCCTTATCGAATTCTGAAGGCAGCTGGGATTCAGCTATACCCTTGTTCATTTGGGTTTCTCTAAACTCTGCTTCTCCATCTTTGACTGTGCCTGAAAAAGCAACTAGGGTTTTCAAGTCAAAATAACCCTTTTTCCTGATATACTCATCAAATGCCAACTTATATCTAACAGCATGAAGCCTTGAAGCTGTGACCAGCATAGCCTTAGCTTGCCCGCCTATTTTTTTCATGGTATAGTTTCTAAAATGCTCTATAATTACCTCAGTCTTTTGTGAAATATTGTGAGGATGTAGGGTCACAAATCTAACTATGGAGGCTGCAGCCTTCCTCTTGTCCATGGT
>JAQVKD010000047.1:2675-4159 GCA_028694805.1 Candidatus Dojkabacteria bacterium | reverse complement strand
ATAATAAGTTATTAAAATCTCTTTATAAACTCCGTTGCTAATTGTTCATATGCATGTGCTCCTGTTGATGATTCATCATATTCAAATATACTTTGGCCATATGATGGAGCTTCAGATAGCCTTACATTTCTAGGAACAACTGTTTTAAATGCTTTCTCTTTAAAATACTCTCTTACATCTTCAACAACATTTGAAGAGAGTCTTGTACGACTATCAAACATGGTTAAAATGACTCCTCCAATCTGTAGATCAGGATTTATACCTCTTATCAATTTTGTAGTCTCTAGAAGCTGTCCAAGGCCCTCTAATGCGAAATATTCACACTGTATTGGGATGATGAGCTTATCTGATGCTGTAAGAGCATTTATAGTTAGTAATCCTAGTGATGGAGGACAATCTATTAGAACATAATCAACATCCTCTTTAAATTCAGAAAGTGCCTTTTTAAGTAGCGTTTCTCTTGCAAGCATATTTACCATTTCTATCTCAGCCCCAGCTAATGATAGGTGTGATGGTATTAACATTAAGTTTTTCTGATTAGTCATTACAAAAACTTTCGATAGAGGGGTCTGATTTATCAAAACATCATATATACTTTTGTATGGAGCTTCCTCTGTTTCATTCCAACTTTGTTTGTCAAACTGTTTTGTAAATCCTAAACCGGAAGATAGATTTGCTTGTGGATCTAGGTCGACTACAAGAACTTTCTTGCCTTTCCTTGCAAGACTTGCTCCTAAATTAAGGACTGTAGTAGTCTTACCAACTCCACCTTTTTGATTAGCTATTACAAATGTTTGCATTGTTCAAATCTATCATGTTTCACAGACAGTGTCTAGAGATTGTTGTAAGTCTCGTGTGTCACTATCCTAAATTCAGAAATAGGTAAATATACAATCCATGCTTTTCCTTTAATTTGATTTTCATCTATTGGTCCGAATGTTCTAGAGTCAGAACTATGTGGTCGGTTATCGCCAAGTACAAAATATTCATTCTCTCCAATAGTTATGGTTTCTCCCTCTGCTAAATAGTCACCACCACTTGTATATACAGTATCTTCTAGATATGCACTTTCATCTAATTGAGTACCATTAACATATACTTTACCATCCTTAACCATGATTGTATCTCCATGAGTTCCTATTATTCGTTTGATAAAGTCTTGTGTATCGGAATATTTAAATATTATTACATCACCTCTTTTAGGTTCCGTAAATCTATATGTTAATTTATTAGCCATTAAATATTCACCATTTTTGTATGTTGGATACATAGAATTTCCTAGTACTTCATGTGGGGTCATTATAAAGAGGTAGAGTACAACAGCTATTACTAGTGCTATAACGACAGTTTCAATAAAAGAGTATATAAATGTTCCAATAGATCCTAATATACTAACAGCTTTCTCTTTTCCTGTTTTAGGCTCTTCTTTTTCTACTTCGTACATATATTGGGTAGTTAATATTAACAAGTACATTGTAGCATGA
>JAQVKD010000047.1:0-2575 GCA_028694805.1 Candidatus Dojkabacteria bacterium | reverse complement strand
AGAGTATATAAATGTTCCAATAGATCCTAATATACTAACAGCTTTCTCTTTTCCTGTTTTAGGCTCTTCTTTTTCTACTTCGTACATATATTGGGTAGTTAATATTAACAAGTACATTGTAGCATGAGTTAATATCAAATTGAAAATTTTTATGTTAAGATACTTCCCAATGTTAGAATCTGATAATGATCAAGAGTTAAAGTCTATTGAAGAATTTAGTAAAAGTAATATCTTTTTTGTTTCTGATTTTCCCTTTACGATGTCTTATGATTATAAGACAGATCATATATATATTAATTCGAGATTAGAAGAGACATTTTTAAATGGTGAAGATTCTCTTACTAAAATTCTGTTTAGACATGAATTCCTACACAGAATATATATGATGTCTTCTTTGGAATTACAGGAGAATTTAAATAATTTAGTGATTTATAAAAGTAGAGTTAATAAATCATTCGATGATCATTTAGATCATTTTATAAAAGAGTATTATAGTGATAACAGAAATTTGTCTAGGCACAGATTTAGTGATTGTCCTGATAAGATTGTTGAGGGTAGAGGATTAAAGGATTCTAGAATGATTGTTATAGAAGTGAATAATCAATATTATAGAATGCCTCTTGGATTGTTAGTAACAGAATTTATATCTTATGGTCTAATGTGTAAAGATGAAGAAGAATTATTATCTTTTTTAAAAAATTATGCTCAAAAATCTAAAATTTGGACAAACGAAGCTTTTTTAGCTTTTCATGAGTTAGGGGAGGAATTAGATAGATTTATTAGTATTAAGAATTTTATGGTACCGCTACGGGGAATCGAACCCCGGTTTACAGGATGAAAACCTGCTGTCCTGGACCACTAGACGATAGCGGCATAACGTTGTTATTTTACTAAAACAAAGTTATTTTTTCAAACTCTTAATGTACTGTTGTTCTTCTTGGAATGTAGCTCTCCTATATTTATCCATTCTTTTATCATGTACGTATATTCTTTTACATTTACATTTAACCAATTCACTATTATCAGTTATGCTACCTAATTTTTTAGCTTTATTTAATGGATATGTACATCCTACACATAGCCCTTTATCTAGCAATACATCTTGGAATGGCTTGATCATTTTTTTTATCATGTCTTTTCTTGTATTTAAGTATGTTATGGTGCCGAAGACAGGAGTTGAACCTGCAAGGGGTATTAACCCCACATGCTCCTAAGGCATGCGCGTCTGCCAATTTCGCCACTTCGGCATATATATGTGGTATTTTACTAGAGAATTAGATAATTTGAAAGTTAGTTTTTAATATTTACAGTCCTTATTATTTCATCTACATCCGTTTCTAAGTTATCTCCATAGAGAGAGATTGAATAATAATTATTACCTATGAATATGTCCATAGAGTGGGTAATCCCTTCATAATCAATTGTCTTTGAATATATAATTATTTTACTATCACTTTCCCATAACTCAATTTTTAGGGGATTTAAGATAGCTTGAATTTGTAAGTTGATTATATTGAAAGGATTTTTTAACTCTTCTGGAGTTATATATGCATTATTCATTTCTTCCTTAACAATGATCATATCCTTACCTTCTGGATTTTCAAATTGAATTAAAGAATCTATACCCTGTTCTTTATATTCGTCATATATGTCTTGTAGAGGGGAAAAATCATCGGAAATCATATCAAACTGAATGTCTTGAAAAGTATAATCTGTACCATCATATTCGTTTTTGATCAATTTTGGTTTACCTTGTAAATATAAGCCTAAAGATAGTGTGATTAAGAGTACTATTGAACTAATTAGAATAATATAAAATCTTTTCATATATTAAGTATAAAAAACTTTAATTATTTTTACATACATATGTTAGCATAAGATTTAACTCTCTTCTATATCACCAAAAACCTTCCCATATACCTTTATACAACCTAATTCTTTGTAATTAGCATTTTTTAATACTTCTTCTTGTGTTAAACAATCACCAGGTTTATCCTTTCTTAAATCTGAAAAAGAGACATGTTTTTTCATAGGATTTTTACCATTTGTATTTACATCTTGTAACTCCTCTGCAGATGTAAGAATAGTTTTCATCTGTGGAGTAAATTTTTCTAGCTCTTTCTCTGTAAGCCTTATTCTAGAT
The DNA here is from genome assembly GCA_028694805.1 of Candidatus Dojkabacteria bacterium. Lineage (GTDB taxonomy): Bacteria > Patescibacteriota > Dojkabacteria > SC72 > SC72 > WOZL01. The sequence continues at coordinate 432 of JAQVKD010000047.1, read as the reverse complement.
AACTCAGCTATATGTTTTAAGAAGGGTATATCTATTTTCATTTTTCTAATTCCTCTATTAAAATTGTTCTAGCTTCGTTTGGATCTGCAGTACCATTAGTCTTTTGCATAACCTGACCGATAAGGAAGCCCAAAGAAGCTTTCTTACCAGATTTATAATCATTAACTGCATTCTCATTACTATTTATAACTTCTGTAACAATATCTTTAATATTACTAGCACTATCCTTCGCACTCTCTCTAAATTCATCTAATAGATCACTAAGATCTTTTCTTTCGTTTAAGGATATTTTAAGTAGTTCCTCAGCTTTATTCTTAGTTATTTCTCCACTATTTAAAGCCAAATTCCACTGGACTAAATCTCCTAAATCTAAATTAGCTTCTGATATTGATATCCCTTTTTCATTTAGCCAAGAGAATAGGGTGCCTGTGA
>JAQVKD010000012.1 GCA_028694805.1 Candidatus Dojkabacteria bacterium | reverse complement strand
ATGATATGTCTTTTGTGAAATTGTCTCCATCTTGAAACTGTACCTTATATGTACCTATCGGTTTTTCAAATGGGGCTATTACTGTAAGTCTAAAGGAATCATCTAATGGTTTTAGATATGCTTTTCTTCCATCAAATTCCGGCTGTTGAAATTTTATAATATCTTGTGTATTAATTACATTCCTGTATTTACTCTGTTCAATAATTCCTACATCATTTAATGCAATTGCATACGGTTGTGAAGATCCATCTTGTGCTGGAACTATACTTTGAGTCATTATTATTTCGATGTTGTCTATACCTAATCCGTATATTGCAGCTAGTAAATGCTCAACCATCATTACACTTACTTTACCATTTGATAGTGAAGTAGTGTGTAATTCTACAGTATTTAGGTAATCGGAGGTAGCAGGTATTATCTCCCCATTTATATTAAATCTAATTCCGAAATCTTCATCTGCTGGTAGTAACTCCATTGATATATTTTCAGTAGAGAAGAGAGATTGTCCATGAAATACTATTTTCTTTTTTATAGTCTGCTGTTTTTGTTTACTTTTTAGGACTTTAATAGCAAAATTCATGATTTAAAAGGGATTTTAATTAAGAGAGAATTGTGTTAATATAGCACATTTTAGATTTAAAGTAGAACTATATGGAAAATAAGTATATAGATAGAAACTATATTCTGGATGACGAGGGAAATTATTTGAAAATAATTGGGAATCAACATGATAGTGAGAGTATAGTGTCGTATGTAAAGTTTTATCCAAGCAGTTATTATAATCGTTATATTAATGGTAAGCCATATGGATATAATACTTTTGCAAACAGAAGTTTTGCAATTCTATTGCCAGATCAAAATAGATTTAAATACTCGATTTATCACGGAGGAGTTGTTACTTGTACTCCAAGAAATAAAATAGATAAAATCTATGATTGTAGAGAGAAGCTATCTCAAATATGGCAAGAAAGAGAGAGGTATGAATCTACTTATGTAGGAAGTGAGTTAATTGCTTTTTTGTCTCAGATAAAAAATGATATAGATTTTAATTATTTAGGTATTACAGCATCATTTTTAATAGATGCTTTCAATGAGAAATCCGATATAGACCTTGTTTGTTATGGAAAGAATGGTTTCGAAATGATGAGTAAAGTCTTTAAGGATTATGTTACTCCGTACGATGGAACAAATGGTATCTCTTTATATAATAGAAGAATGATATATATGTCATATACCAAATATGAAACATTAATGAAACAAGAAGGGAGGAAGTTGCAAGGTTTAACAAAAAATAAAAACATTCATATAAATTGTCAGTGCTTGTGGGAGAATGCTATTGATCCACTTTTGAATGTTGAGATTTATCCAATTGGAGAAATCTCATGTATTGCTAAAATTTGTGGAGATAAGGATTCTATTTTTAGTCCAGCACTCTATGATATTGAAATAGCATCCATAATAGATGGAGAATTAAATGGTGTCTTTAATGGATTCGAGAAAAAGATTACTCATCTTATTTCTTATCTTGGTGCGTATTCTTGTACATTTAAGGAAGGCGAATTTGTTTATATTGAAGGTATGTTGACTTCCATGAAATTTGAAGATGGTTCTATAGATTATGGAATAGAATTGTCACCTTGGAATACTAACAAGAAATACAAAGCTGTTCTGCTTAATTAATTAAACAAACAAGATTATGGGAAAAAATGATTATGTTAAAATCTGGAATAAAGTGCTTTCGAAGTATGAAATCTCGTCTTTTGTTTATGACATTGGTGATAATTTGAGAAAAATTCATGTATATAATTTGCTCAATAGGGTTTTGAAAAATTTTGAGAAAGGACATGAATCATTAATTATATCTGATTTTGGTGCTGGTAATTGGCTTTATTTAGATAAAATATATCAATCAATTAACAAAAATTCCATTGAAAAGAAGATTTGTTTATGTGGATTTGATTTCTCTGAAGCAGCTCTGAAATGGGGAGTTGAGAAATATAAAAATTTAAAACCTAAGAATGTACAAGTAGTTCTTAAACCGGGTGATTTTATGGAAATGTTAAATTCAAAATCATGTAGTATTTCTGATTTAGTTTTAACTCTAGAGGTTACTGAACATATAAAGGATGATGCTAACTATTTGGTTAATATCTTTAATATGCTTAAAGATGGTGGATTCTTAATAATATCTGTTCCAAATGCAAATCCTCTTTTTCCATCATTAGACTGGTTTCAATATGTATTTAGTCGTAATAAACTAATAGAAAAAGATCTACGGGTTGGGCATTATAGAAGATATAACACTAAAGATTTACAAGAATTGCTTAGAGAAATTGGTTATTCGATTATTAAAACACAGCACTATGATTTTATATTAAGTGGTTATCTAGAGCTTCTTTTATCAAGAACTTTTACACGAGATAATTTATTTAAAAGAGTATTGTTCCGTATTTGTTTGAATATAATTATGTTTGAGGACTTTCTCTTTAATTTATTGCGTATAAGAAAGTCTGGAGGTATATTTATTCTTGCACAAAAAACTAAATAATACCTAATACTTTGTTGCTAACAAATTGTTATTAAATGTTTTTAAATATGTATATAAAGAATCGGAGGAGATGATTTTTTGATAAAGGGATTCTTTATTAAGGTCCGAAAGTTTTTTATATGTTTTAAAGATAGTTTCATTACACTCATTTTCATGCTTGTTCCAGCTTGTGCTAAGTGCGATAAAAACAATTAGATGTTTATAGTTATTAGTATTTGCTTTTATTTTTTCGTAATATTCTTTAAAGTTGGTTAAGTATGGAATTCCTATAAAATCGACATTGTTACCAAGTAATGAGCTCAGCAAGAAAAGTTTCTCTGGTCGTTTTTGAGAGTAGCATACCTTGAGTCTTTGATCTTTTCTCAGTAATTCTAATGATAGCACTCCCACAAAATCTGGATCGAGATAATAAAAATTATCGTTGAATTTTATTCTATATTGGGTCTGTCTTAATCTCGAGATTCGAAATTCTTTTTTCATACCAATTGGAAATTTAGAATTGTAGGTTTTCAACATATTTTGAGGATATATATTATGCGATTCTCTTAGAGTATGATTAAAGGTTGTAATTAGCTGTTTTGTTTCTATAATTTTTGCTGTTTGGCAAAATCTACACTTGCCATTTTCTAAGACTTTAGATTTACCATGGATTCCTTCTTTAATATCTCTACCATATAGTTCTAATTTTCCACAGTTACAACTTTTCAGGATAACATTTCTTTCTTCTGTGATGTTGTATAGGGTAGAATTTATTAATGATTCGATGGATGAGTTCGATATCGAAGATATTAAATTTATTTTATCTGGTTTTATACCCCAATAATCAAGTTCTTGCATAGCATTAAATTGGAATCTGTTTTCATAACTGTCATCGATATTGAGTACAAAACTTTCTCCAAAAGTTTTTGCCAGATTAAAAGTATGCAAAATTGGTATAAGTGAGCCCTCCTTAAAAATATTAGAAGGAAGATGATTAACCATTTTTTTCCCTTAGGTAATTTAGTAATTGATTCATACGATTTTCTAATTCACGAGTGCCTAAGATTCTTATGCATTCGTACAAATCTGGAGAGATATTTCTTTTAGTTATGGCAATCCTTATAATAGCTGGTACCATACTCCATAGCCCTAGTGCATTTGTCTTTTCTAACTCTTCTTTATTTAATGCAAGACCATTGGTAGCTCCAATACTCTTCATAATGTTTACAAAATCTTCTAAGGTATTGTCTTCTTTATATCTGTTTAGAAAATCATTAATGATTTTTTCTATAGTTTCAAAAGGTAAGTTTTGTATAGATGATATCTCATACTCAAGAGTTTCATAGATTTCATTATAAAAAAAACCAATTTTCTCAGGAATTTCTGTGTACTTTGATATGTCTTTGCGATTTCTGTTAGGATTATTAACTGTTTCTAAGCATCTTTGCAAATAGCTTTTATCACTATTTGAGATTACATTATAAAAGTCTAAATCATATAATTTGCTCCATTCTAATAGATTAGTGCTTAATTCTTCTGGGCTCATTTGAGCGATAATCTCTCTCGAAATGTTTTTTAATCTGTTAATGTCTAATAATGAACCAGCTCCAGATTTGAGCATTGAAGGATCCAATTTAAAATCTGGTATGATCGGTTTATTTTGTATTTGTGTTTGCCTATCATACTCCGATGTTGATATCCATAATAAGTATGTTTTGATACCATCTTTTGGGAAACCATCTTTGAGAAGGTTAAATATGTTTGCTTCTGGATCTTTTCTTTTGCTTAATTTACGTCTTCCTTTCGTTTCTGGGTCTAAAATCTCAATTGGTGGTACATGATAATAGCTTGGAGGTTTTAGCCCAAGAGCCTTATGAAGCATAATATGTTTTGGAAGTGAGCTAATCCACTCGTTTCCTCTCACAACCAAATTCACTTTCATTAGGTAATCATCGATAAGGTGAGCTAAATGGTAAGTAGGAATACCATTTGATTTTTGTAAAACAAAATCTTCCTTATACTGCTCAGTATCAAAAAAGTATTCTTTTCCTGAAAGATCTTTGTGATTTAAAATTTCATGTTTTTCTGGCCATTTAAATCTAACAACATAGGGGGTTCCTAATTCTAGCTGTTTTCTTATATCTTCTGGGGTTGCATCCCTCCATTTTGAATATTGTCCATATATACCAGGTTTAATGTTGTTTTTTTTCTGCTCTTTTCTGATTTCTTCGATTTCTTCTTCTGTCATAAAACAATAATAAGCCATTCCTTTTTCGATTAAATCTCTAATGTATGCATTATATATTGGAACTCTTTCTGTCTGTCTATACGGTCCATATTGACCTTTTTCTTCTCCATCAAGAGTTATGCCTTCATCGTATTTAATATCCAATACATTTAGTGCTTTCAGGAGAGCAGTATCTGAATCTTTAATCTCTCTTTTCTGATCTGTATCTTCAAGTCTAAATATAAAAACGCCATTAGTATTTCTTGAAATCTCTTTACATATCAGAGATATATAAACAAATCCTAAATGTGCAAATCCTGTTGGGCTAGGGGCAACCCTTGTAACAATAGCTTCTGGAGGTAATTTTCGTTCAGGATATAAATTCTCAATTTTCTGTATACTATCCGATGCTTCTTCTTCTTGCATTTTCTCTCCATTTAACTCTGTCATAATTGAGCATTATATCATATGCTGAATTTCTTTTGGAATAGAAAAGTTTAACATTATAGCTTGTTTATGTTAAGATAAAACATTTTACAAAGAATTAACTATAGGTGGTTATTGCTTCATTTAGAGATTGATTATTTATGAGAAATTTACATAAATCTATAATTGAATTAAATAGTAAAGGGAAAGCTCTTGTGATTTGTATTACTGGGGAAAGTTCTTCAGGAAAAACTTCAGTTTCAAAGTATCTCTATTCAAAATATCCTTTTTATCAATATATTTCCTTAGGATTAATTAGTAAAGCATTAAGATTTGCTTTGCCACTAAGTAAAAAGAATTTTGAAATGGGTGATAATAAATTTGTGAATGAGAAAATAAACGAGTTTTTGTATGAGTGTATTTCATATTATGGAGAGAAAGGCGTGAATACAATTATTGATGGTGTTCAGTGTGATACAGAGTATTTAAGTAAGAACCCATATCTATCAGGAGGGATAATTATCCAAGCACCTATAGAATCTAGGAAGAAATGGAGTGCTAGACCTGAGACGCATTTTAATAGGCAACAAGATGATAATACTTTGAATAGTAAAATTTCATATATACCTACAGAGAAATTTGTATTTTTAGAGAATAGAGAAGGGGTTGATATTTGTGCAAAAGCCGAAGATGTGATTGAGCAATTATTGTTGAAAGAGGGGATTTCGGATACTGAATAGTATTTCTATTTTTAATCTTATTAAGCTTGAATCATTCTGTTGCATTGCTTCTCTTTATCCAAGTGTATTAGAACCTAAAAGGTATTTTAATCCTTTATGGTGTTATTTCTGAAATGTTGAGAATATTGTTGGAAACTAAATGAAATTTGTTAAGGTGTAAAACTCTTACTTTCTAAGTATCCAGTACATTTTAGAAAAATCTATAACCGATGTAAGAAATGCAATAGAAGTAGTAAGAGTATCATTGACTAAAGAAGGTATAACCGAATTCAAAGCAGTACCAATCATAATACCAAAGATCGTGCACGGATCTTTTTGGAACATGTTAAAAATGGTGGAATATATAGATTTGGAATATTAAAGGAGATAAAGAAATAACTAAAAAATGGGAAGTACCATCTTATTCTTGATATAATTAAGAATATAAATTTATACTCTCTTGCCATGTTTAAGAAACTTGCTGCAATTGGAATTAAGGTAAATGATTTTGACAAAGCACTAACCTTCTATAAAGAAATACTAGAACTACCTGTACATATTGAAGATAAAGACAATCAATTCGCAGAGCTAGTATTAGGTAATTCACTCATTGCTTTACTAACAGAAACAACACTAAAGGATATGTCTGAGAATCTAGAATTTGTTAATCGTAATGAAAATAGTTTTCTCTTTGCCGTTGAAGTAGATAATTTGGAAGAAACATATTATAACCTTTTGAAGAAAAAAGTTGATTTCATACAGGAGCCAAAATCTACACCATGGGGTCAAAAAGTAGCATACTTTAAAGATATTGAAGGATATGTATGGGAAATATCTGAGATTAGTTCTACTTAACAATTCATCTATTTCCATAATATGGGACATACACGTCTGTAGCCTAAAAAATAAACTTCTTCATCTTGATCTTTATATTTATATTTTTGCTTCTGTGTTAAAATAAACAATAATTAATTATCTGTATTTATAAATATATGAATAATAAGAAGAAATATATAACAGTAGTAGGTATATTGATTTTGTTGATACTTCTTCTATTTATTTCAGTAAAGTTTCTTGATAGGGGGTCTACTAAAAATGAGGATATAAATAGTTTGAATAATACCTCTGATGAGAAGCTGAAGTTTGATTACCTTTTAGATGGTTATCCAGAAGCTGATGTGCCTCTATATAAAATAAGGGAGGTAAGCTCGAGTAAGTATTACATTAATTTTGATCCAAAGAATATTTCATATTTTGATGATACAAATTATACATATTACAATGTTGTTTTCTATACAGATGCTTCTCAATCTGAGTTCTTAAGTTACTATAAAGAACTTTTCGATAAAGAGTATGTAGAAGAGTATGCAAATACCGAGATGGTAAAGGGCTATGTTGGCAAATATCGTGTGACAGCAGCTCATTATGGTTCTGAAGATACTGGATATGTACAGGTATATTTACCTAATGATGAGTTTACAAAAGATAACAAATATTTTGTTAACTATCCAGATCTTTTTGAAGAGGACAGTATGCTTGTTGAGCATGAGAATTCATATGGGTTACTTAATCAGGCGGGTGGGCAGACCGAATATACTCGATATTTTACAGTAATTGACAGTGGAGATAGAGATAAAGATGGTCAGGATGATGTAGACGAGTTTTCAGTATTAATTTCTAAGTATGAGAATATATACAAAGATAAATTAAACTATACCATGGAAGGTGAACGGATGAGCTGGGAGGATGGTGGATATAAAATTACGGTAAGCTTCTCAAAAAATCATGGGAGGGTTTATTTAAATATTAGGGGTGGTATTAATGAATAGATTAGTTATATTCGATTATCTTCTTATACATTAATCTACAACCTTCAACCCTAGAGGTATCCACAGAATCAAATTTTGCTGAGCATTATTTAATTGAGATACTGTATAACATCCATTGTCCATCCTGTTCAATCATCTCTGTCTCAATCTCCCATATCTCCGATTCATATTCAAGAGTGTAGGTCAGAGTCGCAATGGTTGCAGAACTTGTAGTCTTAATATTTCTTCCCACAATCTTTGCTTGATCAAGCCCCATTTCTTTATACTGGCTATGGAAGGTAGTGAAATCTTGAAGTGTAACAGACGTCTGAAATTTATCGGATGTAAGATTGTATACTGTTTGAGAATCTTGAGATGTAAATGCAGTCAAGAAATCATTTGATGCCTTCAGAGGTTCTTTTGTTGCATTTATGGTAATCAATGAAATTATCCCTATGAGACCAAAGAACAAAATTAAACAAATCGAAACAATCAACAGAACTTTTTTGGACTTTTTAGGAGGTGTTGTAACTTGGGTTTCAATTGTATTTTGTTGTTGAATTGTTGATTCAGTCATAAGATAATAGAATAATTTAATACTTCATTGTAACTTGTTAAATTACTTGAGTCAAATATATTTTCAGAGTGGAATATGTCTGGAGAGACAGGACTCTGACAAACCATACTAAATAATCCATTTAACAATTTATTTTGTTTACTTTGATATGCTTTTACGATTAATAGATGATGTGTTTAGGACAAATATAATTTGAAAAGTAATTTACCTTTCTGATTTCTTAATGCTAAGCAATTAAATGTAATTTTGTCAGGTAGATTGGTATTAAAATAGTCCCAGCACTCATCAGCTTTCTCCCTTCTAGTGTAATTGCTCAAATTAATATGATCAGCAATTCCTTCTTTATTCTTCAATTCCTTCTCTATACTTTTTAAATTAGTAAGATATTCTTCATTCATATTAATACCCAATTCTTTGGTCAATATATCTAAACTATTAAAAAGTTCTTCTCTTTGAGGAAATCTCAGTGCAATCCATGAATATGGCAGGCTAATTTTGTAATTAGGCTCCTTATCTTCTTTTGTTAGTTTCCATTCATCTTTCTGTATGGAGAAAATTTTCATTGTATAGATAGACTCCTCCAACTTTAGCTTCAGCAATTGGGTATCCTCAGTATCTACCTGTGTAAGTGTAATATGGGTATCTGAATCTAAAGGCTTGTTTTTAAATCTGAAATTGTTTTGATATATATAATTCCTTAAACTATTTAAAGTTTTTAAGTCATCTTGTTGAGGAATTGCTACTAAGTGATATATCATTATTCTTCCCAATTAGATAATATTTTGTCTGCCAAGTTAATTAGAAACTCTTTGTCTACATATTTTTCTTTATGTTTATCATAATGATGTGCAAAAACCTCATCTGTAAAAGTCTCTCCATTAAATTCTACGGAGTTTCTATACCTAGGCCAGACATTAAAATGTAAGGGTTCTGGATTATCTAGATTTTTTTCTTTGTATGAGTTATTCATTAAACAACTCCAATTGAAATTTGTTGTATGAAAAGATTTTCTAAGAGCAATCTCATATTCTCTTATTAGAGAGAATAGCTCTAAAATCTCTTCTTCACTTAACTCTGAAAGATGTCTTTTTGTTTTATCTTTAAACTCTATAGTTGCTCTACCTAAATAATATTGGTTTTCCCAAAGAGTAATATACCAATTCTTTGTTTCAGATATGATAATTTGATTAGGAAATTTAGGGTGTAATTTGTATTCCATATCTGATTATATCAATAAAATTCAACGAAAGAAGGTATTTGATTAAGTTTGTTTTTGAGGTTTTTCATACACCAGATCTTACTTTCTATACTTTCACTTTTTAATGTCAAGACAGTTCAATCTTTATAATGGTTTTAAAACATAGTAGATAGGTCTTGTTGGAACAACTCAATAATAAAGGAGGATTTTGAAAGGTATCCGAGCAATTAATTTGTAATAGGTAACATATATTGCAATTAGAAAACTAACTTTTGATTATATTTCTGGTAAAATTATTCAATAAGTTAAATATATTAAATATGAAATTTTCACAAAAAGATAATCACATGATATTGGTCTATGTAACATGTGATAGTGTCAAACAGGCAGAAGAAATAGCAGAAGAAATAATGAAAAAGAAGTTATGTGCATGTGTAAATATCTTTGAAAATATGCAACCAATGTTTTTTTGGCCACCTAAATCTGGCAAAATAGATAAAAGCAAAGAAGTTGTCCTTATATTAAAGAGTATAAAATCAAAATATGATTTAATTGAGAAAGAAGTTACTAAATTACATACTTATGATGTTCCTTGTATTTTTGCTATACCTGTAATTTCAGTAAGAGATAGTTATTGGGAGTGGCCCAATGGTGAAATGGAGTAAATTTATAATGTGATTAAGTAAGCATTAGTAATAATATTTAACCAGTTCAAGGAAATCTTTTGCAAAAACGGAACATATTGGTTTGGAATCAAAAATGAGACAAAAGAGACAGTATAAAAAGGGTGTATAATGAAATATTAATTTTGTTAGCATTAAAAGGAACAATAGAAGAAAAGATTCATCAAGTATCAAATAATCTAAAGAATATTTTAGAAGAAGCTGGTTTATAATTTGAGAATGTAGTTAAAACTACAATATATGTTACACTACCACTTGGTGCAGAAGTTGAAATTAGTATGATAGCTGTTAAGTAATTTAGAAGAGGCTAATATTGTGAAGGTATATTTAGCAGGACAATCTAGTGAGTATGATACTTGGAAAAAGAGTTTAAAAGATATTAAAGGTTTTGAATTCTATGATCCAGAGATAGACTCTGACCAATCTTCTTCTGACACTTTCTTTCCTCAAGATCTTAAGGCTGTTTCAGAAGCAGATATATTAATTGCAAACCCAGGTTTGGCACCCTCTGAGGGTACATGGATAGAGATAGGGTATTTCTTAGCTCTTAATACCAATACTCCTGGTGAGAAATGTAAAAACTTGATAATTATTTGGAATAAGGAAAGGGGAAATTGGTCTATTGAATTTGTAAAAAAGGCAGGGATTATCGTTTCAACTGTACAGGAAGCAATTGATACATTGAAAGATATTAAAGAGTAGTTTTTTTAAGGTCAAAATTACTCAATCCCTGCAAGGATTTTAAAACATAGTGAACGTGTCTAGAAGTGACAAAACGCATTGGGAGGGAGTGTCATATGTTTCTCCATTAGCCCCTTATCGCTTTCTTTACTTTATTTACAATCTCAAGCTCATTAGAATCTCGATTTCTCCAATTATCTTCATTTCTTATCCATGGAAAAACAAATAGTAGATCTCCTTCGTTTGTTAAGAATCGTGTTTTAAGAGCAGGAGGTAACTCATCCATAAGAATTATCTTACCACCTAGTTTTCTTACTAGCTTTCCTTGCTTTCTGTATTCTTTTGCTTTGATTTCTGCCATTTGTTTATATACAGTACTATCATTTCCTGCAAAGATAGTACTATCAAACCTTTGTGAATTACATCTACGAGAGGTGTAGTATGCCTCTTCGTCAATGTCTGCTACTTCTATCGAAGTGTAATCTATTTCCTCTGTTCCCCATATTGAAGTGTTTAACATTAAAGAAATAACATTTATTGTTGATTTAACTAAAACAGTTTGTTCTAGTCCAGAGTTTGCAATATCTTGGTCTCCATAACTGCAAATATCAACAGCAACACCATTTTTTGTAAAGGTTTCTTTAAGCATACTGACCAAAGAATCTTTATAAGTAGTTACATTCTGTATGTATTTATCTAAATCTAAAACTACCTTATTTCTTTCTATTACAGGGTAGTAGTAAGTCAAGAAATCTGTATCACCAAGAATCATATTTAAATTAATAGGGATTTTCTGTTTGTTTGCTTCTCTTATTAAATTCATTAATAGAGGTATTCTTTGAACTAATACTTGATTTTGATTAAATTTAGGAGGAATAATACCTGCGAAGTTATTTCTGATATCAGTTGCATCACCATTTGGGCAGGTAAACATTGTTAGAGTGAGTTTTCCCTTACAGATATCTTCTTCAACTTGTTTCCTGATGAGTTGATCATACTCATATCCATACCTTAACAGATTAACCTGTGGAATCGGTTCTTCTTCATAGCTTCTTGAACTGATTGATCTTCTTCCTAGGTAAATTTCTCCTCGAATATTAGGATCTAGAACTTTTCCTAAAGTTGGGAGAATAACTGAATAATCAGGACTTATTTCTTTTTCATATTCGTTCATCTTTTCCATAGTTTTGTTAATTAAGTTTTTTTGAGAGATGATTTGAAATCTAATCACTCTGACACTCTCTCTGTTATGAGTACCTGTGGCTGATGAATGCCATCGCTACAGAAGTTGATGGTTCATCACCACTTTCTTTATCCTCTTTTTAAGAGGTATTTGTATATTCTTTCTCTATATACATATATCTCTCAAAAATATGGGGTGACTGACTGGATTCGAACCAGCAACTTCTGGTCTCACAAACCATTGCTCTAACCATTGAGCTACAGTCACCATAAACAAAAAGCCAATCTCTTGGCTTATGAAATATTATTTATATTTGAGAAATACTAAATCATAAACCAACAGATTGTGATTTAGTATGATGGGGATTATTGCTTAATACAGATTTATAACCATTCATTCCATTCTTTAACCATTTATTAACCCTTGTAACAGTAGTTATACTAACATTCATATCTTTAGAAATTAATCTTTGAGATTCTCCAGAGTATAATCTGGATGCTATCTCATATCTTTTTGTAAATTCATTAATTTCATCTTTGGTCATTAAATCTCTGCAAAAGTTAGCAAGTTCTTCTGTTGAATTACAACTTAGAATTGCTTCAAATAGTTTTATATTTTTTCTATTAAGATATGTTTTCATGGGTGTATTATAACGATAATACGCCTAGTTTGTCAAGATTATTATTGTGATTCTTTTACTTAGAACCTGTGGGCAGTAAAAACTATTTTTTATTCACAAGACATCACTTCTGAGATCAAACAGAGAATTTATATTATAATCTAGACATATGTAATATAGTATATCGATGTGGGTAATGATTGGAGATATAGCAGATTATTAACTATTCAACAAATTTTCAATAACTATCTGGTATTTGTATTTTTTAATTTCCTCTCTTAATTGCTTAGACGCGGTATGTATATCTCCTCCTACTAATTCATTCTTTACTAAATTATCAGAAACATGCAAGAGTGCTGTACTAGGTACATTGAAATTACTAGAAATTGAAAATAATGTAGAACTTTCCATCTCTACACCTAGATAGCCTTCCTTCTTCCATTGTTCCACATCTTCCTGTGTTTCTCCAAGCATAGCTTGGCATGTAACAATGGGGCCTGTATGTACTGTATATTTTCCATCTATCTTCCCCAATATCTCCTCACTTAATTCTTTGTTTGGGTAATGCTTGTTATCTTTAGCATCTCTTCCGTAGATCCTTGTAATACTCTCATCTCCATATGTATAAGTTGGTATGATGATGTCTCCTGTTTTTAAATTGTCTTGTAATCCTCCACAACTACCAATAAGGAAGTTTTTTTAGAACCAAACAAGCATGCTATGTGTGCCAACTCAGAGAGGTATGCACCACCATATACTATGTCAAACCAAATGGTTTTACCTTTAAGGGTAAATTCAAAAATATTTTTAAAGAAAGAATCTTTAATATTATATTTCTCTTCTACAGAGTTTTGTTGGAAAAGAATATTTTTAAAAGATTGCAACTCTTTTTCTCTATATGCAGCACCAACAACAACCAATGCATCTATGGAATAGTTGTGAGGAAGTTGTAGGATTCTTTCCCAGTCTTCTTTAGATATGTGTTTGTACATAGGGGTAGTATATATAAATTAAGAGAATATCTCAAATTTGGGCAAAAGAAGTGTTCTCTCTCTAGATTGTTTTATAGGTGGTCTTATTTTAACAATTCTCTGACCGTTGCATCAGCAAGTATTTTCATAGTATCAAATACTGGTAAATTCTTATGTTTAGGGATTAATAACTGTAAATCTGTACATGCTAATGCTACACAATCGACATCTTTAGTATCAAAAGTTTCAATAATATTTATTATTTCTTCTCTATCTTCATTTCTTTGTTGACCTTTGTGATTTTTGATATACCAATGGTAAGAATTGGATGACTAAAGCTTTTGTTGTATAATGGCTTGCAATAAACTGTTATGTCAAACCTCATTAAAGGTAAACATAAAACAATAGGTATTATAACAACGTCAAGTCCAATAGATAGATTGCCTGAAGAAAAAATAGAAAAAGCATATTCTTATCTTCGAAATAAGGGCTGGAGTATTAAAGAAGCCCCTACCTGCAGGAAAAGCGAGGGATATCTTTCTCTTAGAAATGTAAAGGAAAGAGTAAAAAGTTTACATGATTTTGTTGTTGATAAAGATATTGATGTAATTATGTCCTTTTGGGGAGGTACGAATACGAACCAATTATTACCTTACATTGACTATGGTCTAATAAAGAAGAACCCTAAAATATATGTTGGATATTCAGACACCTCGGCATTACTGTTAGCAATTACGAAGAAGACCAATCTTGTTACATACCATGGCCCAGCAGCAATAACATATTCTAAACCTGATTTGATGGAATATTGTTATAAATATTTTGATAAAGCTATAAAGGGAGGTGAGTGGAGTATAGAAGAACCTAAAAAGTATGCAGATGATTTGTATTTTCTTCGAGAAAAAGATGCAGATAAGAGAATATTTAAAAAGAATGAGGGATTAAAGGTTTACAGGGGTGGAAATTGTGACGGAGAAGTTGTTGTTTCTAACTTGCAAACACTTTTGGTATTAGCAGGAACAGAATATTTTCCTTCCTTGAAAAATAAGATCTTGTTTGTTGAGGAAGCAGAGGATGAACAAGCACCAATGATACATAGGTTCTTCACTCATTTGTCTTTGCTTAAGGATTTTAAAGATGTTAAGGGTTTAGTTGTTGGTAAATTTATGGAGAATTCTCAAGTTTCTCAAGATAATTTGGAGAATATTTTTAGTGAGATTTCAACAAGATTTAAAGGTCCATTAATTTATGATGCTTCTTTTGGACACACAGATCCTATTTTTACTGTTCCTAACGGTGCTAGGGTTAAAATAAAATCAAGCTCTAAGGAAAAAATTAAATTCTACTATGGTTGAACTTTTAAAAGGGGAATGTTGTGAAGACATTTCAACTAAAATTATAGATTTCTACAACTCAAAGGGGTTAGACTATCAAGAACCATTGGGATTAATCCCTGGGGAAGAAGATAAAAGTGTTACTTTTACATCTGCGACTATTAATAATTTCAAGAAATTGGAAATAATGTTGTTATATACAAAAAACTAAGCTGTTTTTTCAAAATGTTTTATTGCATTAATCTCTGATATCCATGTATTTTGTTCATTTAATTCTTCTAATTTAAACAACTTTGTAGGAAGTGGTGATTTAGAGATTATATCCTCTGCAGTTTTTAAATCAATCTGTATTTGGAAAATAGAATTAATCATAACATTACAATCTTTAAATACTTTATCAAAGAATATTTTCTCTGGATCAGCATCTTTAATTTCTAAACCTATTTCCTCTTTCAGTTCTCTTTTTAGTCCATCTAGTAGTGATTCGCATAGATTAATATGTCCACCAGGGTGTTTATATTTATTGACTCCTTCATTTAAAACCATTAGATATCTATCATCTACTTGTATTATTGCACTTGCTCTCAAACTAAAAGATTTTAATATATTGTCTTCGCTTATGAATATGTTTTTCCTAAACTCTCTCATGATATGTATTAATATATTTTAGATTAACCAATTATTGAAACTTCAAAATCTTTAAACTTCTTTTGTATTATTTTTTTAGGTTCTTCTTCCCATTCGCATATCTCAAAAGGAATACCATCATACTTTCTCTTTCAAAATATTAGAGATGTATTTTAGAGCATGCTCCCATTTTGGTATGTTTTGTTTATTTATTTCGTTATAATCCATAGAATTTTTTGATCTCTATATTCTATTTCAACAATTCTAATTTCTTTTTAATAGTAATTTAGTAATAAAATTCTATCATTAGAGGTTAAAAATGTATATTAATAGATATAAATAATATCTCTGGAGTAAAAGATAATCTTAGAATATAATCATGAACTAATGATAAACATATTAATAGGTACTAAAAATCCATATAAAGCAGGAGTAATGGGATATATGTTAAAAGGTATTCAAAATATAAATATATATCTACTTAAAGATACAAAAATAGATATAGAAGTAGAAGAAGATGGCTCATCTCTACTTGAAAATGCTCAAAAGAAGGCAGTAGAAATATCAAAACATACTGATATGTATGTTTTAACATCGGATGGAGGGGTAGATATTCCAGCACTTGGAGATAAATGGGATATTTTAAGAAATCAAAGAATAGTGGGACATGACAATCCAGACATACAGAAAGTAAATACTTTGTTAGAACTTATGAAAGGTATTAAGAAAGATGAAAGAAAAGTTGAATATCATTTATCATTAGCTCTAGCTTTAAAAGGTAAACTGATAGCATCTTTTGAAGATATAACGGATAGAGGGTACATAGTTGAAGAATTGTCCTATGGAGATATTCCTCCTGGTATGTGGATGGGATATGTTTGGTATTATCCTGAATTAAATAAGACATATACACAATTAAATGAGGAAGAATTAAAAGAGGTAAATAAACAAGGAGATGGTCTCAGAAGAAAACTAAAAAATGTTATAGATAAGATAGAGAGTATTGTATAGAGGAAATTGGAATAAAAGATAAAAAGAATTAAAAAAGAGGCATGAAGGTATCCATTTTTATTGACAATGGAGTAGAAATAAGTACAATAGATATTGATATTTAATTTTATATTAAATTAATATGAAAATTCGTACTTTACTTCTTTCCATAATGTTTCTCGCTGTTTGCTCCTTAGCAGTATTTGCTCAATCAGCACAGCAAAATGGACCTACTACTAATGGTCAACAGGGTAGTGAGAGTCAAAAATGTCTAGATGTAACTAAAAAGGTTGGGTTAGTAACTAATAGGTATGATCAAAGAAAAGAGAAATACATGAATGCTTTTCAGAACTCATATCAGAATATAAATACTTTGATGTTAAAATTTAAAGCTGAGGGTTATGATACTGCACAATTAGAAGAACATCTAGAAGAGTACAATAATATGATACAAAATACCTCAAGATATTATAATGAGTTTAGAACTGGGATAGATAATTCGAAAAAAGGAGTGTGTGGCAATAGTAATGTTGATTCTGGTAAAGAATTTAATACTGCAAGAGAGCAACTAATGGAATTTAAGAAAGAAATGCTTCAATTGAGAACTTTTGCACTAGAGACATTAAAGCAGGATTTATTAGATTTAAAGGCTCAAGTTAGCGAATAAATTATTACAAAAAGATTATTATGGAAGATATAAAATTTCCTAATTCTACAGAGAATGTAGTAGCTGATTCAAAAGATAAGCCAAAGAGCAAGAAAGGATTTTTATTAATTATCTCGGGGATTGTATTAGTAGGTCTTCTTGCTTTGGGAGTTTTTTTGCTTGAGAAAAAGAATAAAGAGGTCAAACTTTCTTCTATAGATGATACTCTTACAGTTATTGATTCATTATCCAATGAAACAGAAGATGTTGAGAAAGACTTTAGTGATTTACCCAGGGATTTTATTGATGCAGAACCTGTATCAACTGAAGAGATAGATACCTCTTTGGCGGAGTTAGATACCTTAATGGGAGAATTAGAGGGATTAGATACAGATTTTGAACTTGAAGCAAGTGATGTAGGTCTGTAATAAATATAGAAGATATTAAAGTATTCTGTTGTATCCGTATCTTATTTTTAGGCCTTCAATTCTTGAAGGTGACTTCTTTTTGATCCTTTTCATCCACTAGTCTTACTTTTGAGACTTTTACTTTTTAAGATTAAAATAACTTAACCTTCATAAGGGTGTTAAAGCATAGTGAACGGGTCTTGTTGGAGCAATTTAATAATGGCGGGATGGACGGGACTCGGACCCGCAACCTTTGCAGTGACAGTGCAAAGCTCTAACCAGTTGAGCTACCACCCCAAAATGCTATATACAGTATATCAAAGTGATATAAAAAACACAATGTGATAATATATATCAAAGCTATTTATTAATTTTAAAAATAAGAAAATGAATATAGAAGAAACTCTCTCTATAATTACTTCTTTTGTTGAGATATGCATACTATGTATAGATGAAAAAGGAAATATTAAAAGAAGAGTAATAAACAGTAAAAAAGATTTCAATATTATTGGTATAAAAAGTATATATGAATTATTCTCTGGAGAAGATAGGAAGAGAATAGAAGAAATGCTAACTTTTAATATTACAGATGAAAGAGAACATTTTAAACTCAAGAGTAATTTTGGGATCCAAAATGGAGTAAAGGTAATAATTAAAAATATAAATGATGAAATATATATTTGTCTTACATTTGTTAAATCACTCAGAGAAAAGAATATTGAGTACGAAAAAAGATTGATTGACTTAGAGAACACTGCAAGTAGAGATTCTATGACACAGTTACTTAATAGATTCGGATATTGGGAAAGGGTCAAAAAGTTGCTTCATTCTGGAGATCCTGAGAGAAAGTTAGGTATAGTTTTTATAGATATTGATAAATTAAAAGAGATAAATGATACACTTACGCATAAAGGAGGTGATAGGGCATTAAAACAAATAAGTGAACTAATATCGTCTTCTATTAGGTCTAGAGATATAGCTGTGAGATATGGAGGAGACGAATTTATTATTGTTGTAGAAGAAATGACTGGTATACGAAGTACGGCTCATGGTTTAGCAAAAAGATTGGTTAGAAAAATAAATGAGAATAAAAATGATTTTCTTACCACTATTTCAGTTGGAGTACATATAGTTAAAGTAGGGGATTTTGAGAAATACTTTCTCAATGAGAAAACACTACGAGAACAGTGGGATAAGGCTGTAAATGTAGCCGATCAAATGGCATACAGGGCCAAAGAATCTGGTAGAAATAGAGTTGTATTTTCAGAAGAAGTTTAAGAATGTTTATCTATTGCATTTAGATATGTATCTATGTCCTGAAGACCTACAAAGTTCTCAACTACTTCGCCATTTTTAAACAGGAAAATGTTGGGAATGCCCAAAACATTATACTTTTGTGCATACTCAGTATTCTCATCTACATTTACCTTACATATTTTTAAATCCTTTCTAAGATTTGCAACATTCTCAATTACTGGTTCTAACATTCTACATGGTCCACACCATGGTGCCCAGAAATCTACCAGTACTAAATCTTTACTCTCAAGGACCTCTTTTTGAAAATTTTCATC
>JAQVKD010000011.1:18133-19707 GCA_028694805.1 Candidatus Dojkabacteria bacterium | reverse complement strand
ATCCAACAACATTACTATCGGTATAATAAACTTCTGGATCTTCTAGTTTTACTTGTGGACCAGTAACAACCTCTGTGTTGTAATCATATCCAGTATCAAACTCAGTGGTTGTATCATGTACAATACTAGGATCTATCCTGATCGGGAATACTCTTTCATCACTAAATAACCAATCTAGATCTAATGTAATAACCAGCTCATAGTTATTATCTTCTATATTAGTTATCTCCAAATTAACATCACTGGTTTTAGAACCTGCTTCATCAACAGCAAAAGTTGGTAAAAAATGTGCTATATAGTTATCTTCAGAATCAGAAATATAGTATTTAACATCAGTCTTTCCATCAAATCCTGCAAGAGATTCTTTTAGTCGTAAACCTTCATCTAATGTAAGATCAAATATAAATTGGTTTAATGGTAATAAACATTCAGAATCTGAAGAACAATTAGATGTATATTCTTCAATACTCTGAATAATTATTTCTTCTTTAACACCTAACCCTTCCAATATTTGATACTCTACATCTATACCTGGATAAACATTTTTATTTAATACAGTTTGTTTTGATGTATTATTTTCATCTTCTTCTCCAAGTAACCTACCTACTTCTATGACTTCGGTATCTGTTGTTACATCTTCAATCTCCATTTCTTCTATCGAATCTCCTATATTCTCTACAAGCATTTGAGAAAAATCTGAATCTGTTCCACTAAATTTTACTTCTGATAAACCAAATTCTATGCCCTGTTTTTTGGAGAATGTTTGTGATATTTTATCCCATAGGTTTGAATCAGTTTCTTCAAATGGATTATCACTATCACTTTGCGCTTCAAATCTCACATAGGATTTACTCTCATCTTCCCTGTTTCCAAAACCAACATTAAAAGTTGGATTAATATTCTCAAAAAGATATTTATTACTAGGAGATATATTATCATTCTCTTTTGGGATAATAATTCCTATGATAATTATTAGAAGACAGAATATAAAGACTGGTATTACAGTCTTTATAATTAATTTCTGATTCTTAGTAAAGAATTTAATAGTTTTTTGCAACTCAAGATTCTTCATTAAAATTTCCTATTATAGTTTATATCAATATCTCCTATTCGCGTGTAATAATCATTTGCAGAATACATCCTTATTAAAATGAGACAGGTTTCTCCAGCAGCATTACAATCTCCAAGGTCTGCACCCTGTAGTGTAGTAGTTCCCCAAGTCCCTGCAGGCATATATCTACCAATACTACTATCATCAACTGTAGCAGAACTCTCTTCATATAGATAAAAGTCTACTTTATTATCAGAGCTTGAGCCACTTTCTGTTGATAGATTAAATGTAAAAGCATCTGTACCCCAAGCTGCAAAATCGCTTGGTATTGTAAATCGTAAACGGACATCATAATCTTGTAATGAAGTCTCACTACTACTCCATTCATAGTAATTCATAGAATCATATGTTGTACCTTCAGCATCAGAAGTCATAAAGCCTGTATTACTGCTCCCATCCGCGGCTAGCACAGCACCGGGATATTCAGCTGATAGTGTTACAGTCTTACTGGCACTTGCCATAG
>JAQVKD010000011.1:0-18033 GCA_028694805.1 Candidatus Dojkabacteria bacterium | reverse complement strand
TCAGATACATCAAAAAAGAATGGTGGACTACTTGTAGTACTAGATCCTAACACTAGATCATCTGTAGTAGATGCAAGATATGTGTATGTACCAGCATCGGTCCATAATGATGTAGAACCAGAACCCAGCTGTATAGCACTAGTAGCTTCACATGTTGGATCCCAATACAAGGAACCTGAAACAGAATATAAACAACCTTCATCACTTGTTGCTGGAGAACCTGATGTATTTGGATGTAAATCTCCAGAAGTTGGAGTACTCGAGAAATGCTCAAAATATGTAATACCATTATTGGCTAAATGAAGATCTCCCTGATTATCTACCTGAAATTCTAAATCGCTTCCATAATACGCCGTTAAAATATCACCAGTACCATCTTGTGTTAATTCTAATAACGTAGAATCATAACTTGAACCATCTGCCTTAAATGAAACTAAAGGCCAAGCTCCAGTACTATTGTATGAGGAATATACTGTTAATCCCCCCCTTTGAGCATTAGCATTTATTGATAATCTGTCATCATCAATATCCAGAGAGAAATTACTTAAGGTTCCGACACCACTACTTGTCATATACGTGCCAGAAGGAGGGTTAATTAAATATGTAAAACTAGAGATATCTTCGGAGTACCAAGCAGAAGATCCACTACTACTAGTATTAAGAGCTACCCATCCACTTGCTGTACGGAGCATTAGTTCGTCAGTATCAGTATCGTAATAGACAGAACCTTCTATAGAAGAAGAAACTGAAGATGCATCATAAAACTGAAAAGCATCATCAACAGAGCCTTCTGAATACGTAGAATATGTTGATTTTATAGCATAGGCAGATGCATTTAGTGCTGTTCTGGTAAAGACCTCACCATAGGATGTTCCACCCGCTGGATCAAAAGAGATCTCAATATAGATGCTATTAAAATCATTAATAACTTCATATACAGTATTACAGGTTCCATCATCACATTCGCTTGTTGTAGTTGTAGACCCAGATCCTAATGTTAAATTGAATACTCCTCCATAATCTCCTATTTCAATACCTGAGAAAGTTTCAGTAAAATACAAAGTTCCTGAAGTAGATGCACTGTAATACTTTACTTGAAAATTACATGTATCAGGACCTGAGTTTACACAACTAGGAGTACCATTAACAACATTTAAACCCTCATAACCAGTATCATTTCTTACAATCTTCCCTTGTAATGAAATCTTATCTGCTGTTTGAGCATATACCTTATTTGATAAAGAAAATACAAATAACAAGAAAAAGGATAAAACTAAAACAAAAAACGAAACTGTATTTTTAAGTCTATTTAGGCAGTTTTTATGACTCATATACTTACTTTTTAACTAGAGAGATGTTTAGATGTTCAAAAAGAGTACTCTCTATGTATTAAGAGTACACTAAAAAGTAGCTATAATCAAGCGTTTTACACGATAATTAGATACCTTGTAGTATCTATAAAACAATGTTTACAATTTTACCGTCAATATATATAAATTTCTTTATACTATCACTATTCATCAACTCTTTTATTCTTTCATCATTTAATACTCTTTCTTTAACTACATCCTCAGACATTCCATTTTCTATTTCAATTCTCCCCCTAACCTTTCCATTTATCTGTACAGGAATTGTAATTACATCCTCAACAAGCATATCTTTGTTAATCTCTGGCCATTGATTCTTAGTTATAGAACCTTTATGTCCAGTTAGTGACCAAAGTTCTTCTGCAAGATGAGGCATAATTGGTGTAGATATAGTAATTAGGGTTTCTATCTGTTTTTTACTAAAGGCCTTATTATTATAATTATTATAAAATTCCATAAAAGCCGCAACTGCTGTATTGAATTTCCAATCTAAAATACCTCTTTGAACCCTATCAACCAACTTGTTAATAGCTACTTCAACATCTTTTCCATCATCACTAGAACTATTCCAAGCATCCTGTATAAAGGCAAACCACTTCTTAACAAATCTATTAACCCCTTCTATCGTTCTTGTATTCCATACAACATCACCCTCATATGGACCCATAAACATCAGATATACTCTAGTTACATCTGCACCATATTTTTCTATCAAAGAATCTGGATTAATTACATTACCAAGAGACTTAGACATCTTTCTACCATCCTCACCCAGTACATTTCCATGTATAGTACGTTTTTGATATGGTTCAGGATCACTCACAACTCCTATATCGTAAAGAAACTTATGCCAAAACCTTGAATACAAAAGATGTAATGTAATATGCTCGGGACCACCTTCATAGTGATCTACTCTCATCCAATAATCAGTTAATTCTTTACTAGCCAACTCATTATTATTGTGAGGATCACAATATCTTAAAAAATACCAACTAGAACCAGCCCAGTTAGGCATTGTATTCTTTTCTCTTTGAGCAGGACCTCCACATTTCGGACATTTTGTATTAACCCAATCTTTAATATTGGCTAATGGAGATTGTCCATCATCTGTTGGTTCATACTCGGTTACTACTGGCAATTCTAATGGTAAATCCTCTTCGGGTAGTGGAACAATACCACATTTCTCACAATGTACTACTGGTATGGGCTCTCCCCAGTATCTCTGTCTAGAAAACAACCAGTCTTGTAAATGATATCTTGTTACTACTTCACCAATACCTTTCTCTTCTATATATTCTCCTGCTTTTTTCTTAGCTTCTTCTGTTGTTAAACCGTCCATAAATCCGGAGTTATATACAATACCATCATCTTCATACACCTCATCTACATTAGTTATATCAGATCTGTCACCATTTTTACCTTCAATAACTCTAATTATTGGAAGTTTGAATTTAGTTGCAAATTCAAAATCTCTAGTATCATGAGCAGGTACACCAACTACCATACCAGTACCAACTGTTGTTAGAACAAAGTCTGCAGCATATATTGGCAGCCTTGTATTTGTAATGCTATTTATACAATATAATCCCGTAAACGCACCACTTTTTTCACGAGTTTCATCCAACCTCTCTATTTCACTCTTCTCTTTTGATTTCTCTACATATTTAAGAACCTCCCTTCTATTTTCCTCAGGCATCTTATCCATTAGTTTCTGTAATATCTCATGCTCAGGAGCAACTACTACAAATGTAGCACCAAATTGAGTATCTGGTCTTGTTGTAGACACCCCAACAACTTCATCAGTACCTTCTATTTTATAATCTATATCATACCAAATCTTCCTTCCAATCCAATTCTTTTGTAATGCCTTAACACTATCAAGATAGTCAACAGTATCTAAATCATCTATTAATCTGTCTGCGTATTTAGTAATTTTTAATACCCACTGTTTTAATTTCTTTTGTTCAACTTTTGACCCGCACCTTTCGTGCTTTCCATCAACAACTTCTTCATTTGCACACCCCGTTTTACATTTCGGACACCAATTAATTGGTTTGTCTGCCATATATGCCAAATCGTTTTCATAAAGTTTTAAGAAGATCCATTGTGTCCACTTATAATATAGTGGATCTGTAGTACTAAACTCCCTGTCCCAATCAAAACTTAAACCTAAAGATTTCAATTGTTTTCTAAAGTTATTAATATTCTCTTCTGTTATCTCTTGTGGAGGTCTTTTTACTTTAAGGGCATAGTTTTCTGCAGGTAATCCAAATGCATCCCATCCTATTGGAAAAAGCACATTTTGACCCATCATTCTTCTCATTCTTACAACAGAATCTGCCATAGAGTAGTTTCTAGTATGTCCTATATGCATTCCTGGTCCTGATGGGTATGGGAATTCTACTAGTTGATAGAATTTTTCTTTATCTTTAAGTAGATCTTGAGCTTTATAATCCATATTAGAAAACCATTGTTCTTGCCATTTAGACTCAAAGTCTTGAGGTTTGTATTGTTTGCCCATACTGCTCTACTTAAATATATTAATTATTGTCTATTTTACAAAAAAAGCTTTAGAAAGGGAAGATTTAATATGTTTTTACATTAGTATGAAACATATTTTAGTTTGTATACAGGATTTAAACCTATTCTATAACCATTCAAAAGTTTTTAGAATTTCTTCATATAGATTTAAATAGAGATTCTCATATTCTGTATAGTATTCTATCTGGACTCCAAAATAGTTATATTCATCATCTGACATATTAGGATTATCTAGATGAAAACTATAGTTTGTATAAGACTGTTCACCCTCTTCACCAATATATATAAGTTTTCTTCCATCGATTAGTTGGTTTCCAATTAACAACTCTACATCCTCTTCTGTTTGCTCTCCAGCACCGACTCCAGACCTAAAGCAATTATTAGGGTAGCCTTCTACTGGATCATAACCTATTGAAATACTACCAACATTATCACCTTCTACCGGCCCAATATTTATACAATTTACCACACCCAATTCATCAATGAGCCTTTCCATTACAACCAAATTTATGTTCTCTCCTTCAACAATAGTTACTACTGGATACCTAAATTCAAAACCCATTTCTTCATTAGTATATGTATTCCAATCTGCATACTCATCAACCAAATCCTCTACGTCTCCCTCTTCCTGAGTTGTACCTTCTTCTATATTCTCTTCTTCACTAACAATATTTTCTTCATTGTTATTAATAGAAATTCCTAACTTATCACCTAATCCCCAGAAATTAAAATACACGATAACTACAAATGATACTGTAAGTATTAATAGAAGGTTGAGGATTAAAGAAAGGATTAAAAGCATTTTTTGCTTATTCATAAAAGGGATATTTAAATTATTAATACAATCTACCGTAATTAAAATATCTTTTCAACAAAACTTTAATGCAAATATTTTTTAAACGATTTAACTGTATCCCTAAAAATTTCTGCTATATTTAATTCTAATGCTTCTTCTATGGAAAACCAATTAAACTCTAGCTCTCCTTCTTCTGCTTTTACATCTTTCCCCTCATGTAATTCAAAAAGGATAATAAAATAAATAAAGTGTGATTTCTTTAGAATAGCTTCACCAAAATCAATAATTTTAGCTGGTTGAATTCTTAAACCGACCTCCTCCTCTACCTCTCTTTTACAAGCATCTAAAATTTTCTCTCCTGGTTCGATATGGCCAACAACTGGAAACCAGGTATCAGAATTATTGGCTTTAGCCAAAAGAAATTGATTACCTTTTTTGATAAAGGCTGTTGTTACAACTTCTATACCCTGAGAAAATTGATCCATATTAAAAAGCTTAATCTTATATGGTGGACCTAAGGGGATTCGAACCCCTGACCCCATCGCTGCCAGCGATGTGCTCTAAGCCAACTGAGCTATAGGCCCATATATTATTACCAACTATAAGTTAGCGGCATGGACTCAGGCGGAATCGAACCGCCGACCTTCGCAATGCGAATGCGATGTTCTAAGCCAACTGAACTATGAGCCCATTATATCCTACCAATTAACATAATACAAAGGATTAACCTGTGTACCATATGCACTACCCTTTCTAACCTCAAAATGTAAGTGAGGACCAGTAGAACGACCAGTAGAACCCATTTGACCAATAACCTGACCTTTGGTGACTGTCTGACCAGATCTAACATATATGTTTTTAAGGTGTGCATACCAAGTAGTGTAACCATTACCATGATCAATCTGGATAGACCATGCATAATTAGTACCACCATAGGTAGAACCCAAAGGAGGACACGTACCATAACAACCGGCAAATATAACTGTACCAGAAGCAGGAGCTACAATTTTAGGTAAACTACTATCAGCAATATCTATACCTCTATGATACACACCTTTATAATACTGAGAAATTTTACCACCATTCTGTACTGGCCAACCAAGAAACTTCCCAACATTTGGATCCGCCGCACCAACATTAGTACTAGGAACAGAGGTATTCCTTACATAAGAGGAAGGGGTCGTTCTACTTGCAATAACCGTGGAAGTTGGCATCTTACCCTCAGGTATAAATAACTGAGTACCAGCTTCTAAGGTAAATGGATAATCTAACCAGTTAAAGTCAGCAATAGCCTGATCACTAGCAGAATACTTCTTAGCCAAACTACTCAAAGTATCTCCTTTCTTAACAGTTACTAACACACCATCAGAAGGTGGAATATCCAAAGTCTGCCCAGGTCTTACAAGATCAGAAGTTAAATTATTAGCCCACTTAATAGTATCAACAGTAACATCCCAATCCTGTGCGATAGAGCTTAGTGTATCACCATTCTTTACAATATATTCCTCTACAGCTCTTCTTTCCCTATCCTTTGGTATTGCTGTATTAACTGTAGCATTCATAACTAAAAGATCTGTCTCCGAAACTGTAATATAATCCAATTCTTCAGCATTAACACTCTGAAGCTCTGGTGTTCTATAAAGATAAGCAAGAAGAACAACCAACACCAAAATAACTGACAAGAATTGCATAGTAGACTTTAGAAAATCTCCTCTACCCCAGAAAAGCTTTTTAACAAAAGTATCTTTTCTTTTTTCAAACTTACCAAGTAAAATCTCAAATAGAACAGAATTAAAAACAAAAAGGACTCTAAATCTAGAAGACATATATTTACCAAAATCTAAAAGAAAAGCACCTATCCCACTACCCGATTCTAATTTTTCATACAGTCTATAGAGAATTTTTCTTAACTTAAAAAAGAATGGGTTTTCAACAATATCCTCATCAAGAAATAATGTGTTAGGATTCTCTTTTACAGAATCACTAATTAACCTCATATCCCTAAAGCTTAAACCAGAAATATTTTTTTGTGAATCTTCGTCGTTAGACATTTAAAAAGGTATATAAAGTTACACCTTAAATTATACCAGACTTATGCTTCGTGCAAAGTGGCTAGGAATTCCTCATTGTTTTTTGTCTTTTTAAGCTGTCCTACTAATACTTCTGTAGGGTTCTCATTAGAATCAAGAAGCTCCAACATTCTTCTAATTCTCCAAGATTGATTCAAGACCTCTTTTCCTAAAAGTAATTCTTCATTTCTAGTACCAGAAGCATTCACATCTATTGCAGGATATATCCTTCTATTAGCTAACTGTCTATCTAAATGAAGTTCCATATTACCTGTACCTTTAAATTCTTCATATACCAAGTCGTCCATTCTACTCCCCGTATCAACAAGTGCAGTAGCAATGATAGTTAAACTACCACCATCTTCAAAATTCCTAGCAGCTCCAAAGAATTTCTTAGGAGGATATAGTGCAGCAGGATCAAAACCACCGGATAAAGTTTTTCCAGATGTAGGCATAGTAATATTGTATGCTCTAGCTAATCTAGTAATACTATCCATTAATATAATGACATCTTCACCCCATTCAACCATTCTTTCTGCTTTCTGGAGAGCCATTTCAGCAACTTTACAGTTATGTTCAGGTAATTCATCAAAGTTAGAAGCAAATACCTCACCTTTAACAAATCTTCTCATATCAGTAACCTCTTCAGGTCTCTCACCTACTAAAACAACCATTAATTTAGCTTTAGGATGATTCTTAGCAATACCATCAGCAATATCTTTTAGTAAAAATGTTTTACCAGCCTTAGGTGGAGAAACAACCATTGATCTCTGACCAAAACCAATTGGAGATAAGAGATCTATAATTCTAGTAGATATTACATCAGATGTAGTTTCCAACTTTATCTGTTTATTAGGAAATACAGGAGTTAATTTTCTAAACTGTGGTCTTTTTGCAGCATCTGCAGCAGGTTTCCCATATACCTTATTAACTCTTAAAAGACTAAGGTATTTTTCTTGATTTTTTGGTAATCTTGCAGGACCAGCAACTAGATCTCCAGTCTTTAATCCAAACTTCTTAATCTGAGAACCGGAAATATAAACATCGTTTTCACCAGGTAATACACCATCTGTCCTAAGGACACCATGTGTACCATCCTTTTGAACTTCTAAAAGACCTTCAACATCTATATATCCATCTTTTTCTGTTTTCTTTTTTAACACTTCTAATAGCAATTCTCTTTTAGGTAACTCCATATAGTTATCTAAATCATACTCTTTAGCTTCTTTTCTTAGCTCAGCCAAGCTCATACTTTCGTACTCTTGAATACTCTTTGTTTTCTTATCCATAAAAATAATTGGGAAATTTAAAATGTTTGGGCAATACTCACCCTAAACTATGTCAGTATAACTGAAAAAAGTTTTGGAAGTCAATATTAGAGAAAAGGGATCGGTACTGCCCCAACCGACCCCGGTCTCTCTTCACTAGAGATTAGTGAATAGAAATCGAAATGCAATATTTGCACCCCTCTCCCTATCCTTAGACTCAGATGAATTTGTGATTCCCCAAGCCTAGGGACAGAGAGATGGTAGAGGGATCTTAGTCTCATCCTTTTGCCCAGAAGTGCTTGTGACACTCCAGACAAAGGGATAAAACTAAGATATCCACATATAAGGTTCTAAGTATGAGAAATTATACCTCGACAGAGTAATAATTGTCAACCCTATATAAACAATCCACATTACAGGATAACTATGTACAAAACAGCTTAGAATAAAGGGTTTCGTCGCATAGCTTTTTACTAATGTTACGATTTTCGACCAAATCGTGCCTTGTTACGTATTCTGTGGTTATTTAAAATGGCAAAAGAACCCTAAGGAAAAATACTATTTTATTTTAAAAAAGAGCTAAAAGACCCTAAAGTCCCTTTAGAAAAGAGACTTTTTTAACATTAATCTCAGAATTCTTAATTCTAGCCTTTCCAATAATTGCATTTTTATATCCCACCCTTTCAGATTCTTTTAAAACAGCATCCAAACCAAATGACCCCCTCACTTCGCCTGTAAGACCCACTTCTCCGAAATATATAGTACTAGCATCTAGAATTTCATCTTTTGAAGCAGATTTTATAGCTGCACAAATTGCTAAATCCAATGCAGGATCTGCAATATTTAAACCACCAACAACATTAACATAAACATCTTTATCTCCAAGAAAACAGTTACCCCTCCTACTCAAAACAGCACACAACATATCCAATCTTGGCTTTTTTATACCATTAGCAACCCTCTTAAGAGGACCAGTAAAACCACCCTCCTCTCTTTTTGCAACTAAGGCCTGTACTTCAACAAAAACTACACGAGAACCCTGCAATACTGTACCAATTGCACTGCCAGATACTTTATGAGCATCTTCAAGAAAAACAAGAGACGGATTAGAGACCTCTTTTAATCCAAAACTACCCATCTCAAAAACACCAATTTCGTTCGTGGAACCATACCTGTTTTTCATTCCCCTCACTATCCTATACTGGTTAAATTGTTCACCCTCTATATACAAAACAGCATCTACAATATGTTCTAAAATTTTTGGTCCAGCGACATTCCCCATTTTATTAATTTGCCCAACTATGAAAATTGGCGTATTAGTTTGTTTAGCAATTCTGGTTAATACAGTACCTGATATTCTAACTTGAGATATACTACCAACGAAGCCCCTGGACGTTTCAGAGTAAACACTTTGTATAGAATCAACTATAACCAAATCAAAATTTTCTGATTCTATTAAATTAGATACAATATTAACATCTGTACTATCAGTAACCATCAAATTTTCTTGGTTATTTAACTTTTTATCATCACCAATCCTCTCAAAGCGAGAGTATAACTGAGATGGAGATTCCTCTCCACAAACATAGAGAATCTTTTTTCCTTTTTTGATAAGATTAATTGCAACTTGTAGAAGTATCGTTGATTTACCTATACCAGGCTCACCACTTACGAGAACAACCTCTCCACCAACTAGGCCACCACCTAGAACTCTGTCTAATTCAGAATAACCTGTACTAAAACGATTTTCATTAGCATTACTAGAGGGTTTGATATTAAATTCTTTTATAGACTTATAGTTCACATCTTTCTTATTTGTGTTTACTGGAGTATTCACACTCTCTTCCCCAACCTCTTCAAGCGTTCCCCACTCTCCACAAGATGGACATTTCCCAGACCATTTAAGAAATTCTGATTCACAGTTTGTACAGATATATTTCATATTCTATTATACGACAATTACTTTACCATCTTTAATACTCAATTCAATATTTTTAATTTTATTTTCATTTACACTATTTTCTAAAAGGTAATCTGCTAATACATCTTCTACTTTATCCTGTATTACCCGTCTTAATGGCCTTGCACCATATTCCTCACTAAAACCCTCATTAACTATATATGTGACCAATTTCACATCCAATTTAATACTTATATTTTGCTCTTTTAATCTTTCATTTAATTCTTCAATTAATATTTTTACAATTTTTCTTGCATCTTTACGATTAAGGGCTCTAAATATAACGACATCATCTAATCTGTTAATTAATTCTGGTCTTAAAGTGTTTCTTAATTCAGAAAGGAGATTCTCTTTCATACTTTCATATGCATTATCTATATCCTCGTCCTTTCTTTGACTTTTACTACCAACAAAGCCCAATATTTTATCCTTCCCTATCTCTTCAGCACCAATATTAGATGTTAAAATTACTATCGTATTTTTGAAATTAACAGTTCTCCCTTTCCCATCAGTTAAATGGCCATATTCTAAAATCTGTAAAAGAAGATTTAAAACATCTGGATGAGCTTTCTCTATCTCATCAAAAAGAATTACACTATGAGGATTTCTCCGAACTTCTTCTGTTAATCTCCCTCCCTCTCTATATCCTACATATCCTGGTGGAGATCCAATTAATTTAGATACGCTATGACTTTCCATTAATTCACTCATATCTATCTGTATTAATCTATCCTCATTGCCAAAAAGCTCTTTAGTTAAAGCTTTTGCTAATTCACTTTTACCTACACCAGTAGGGCCTAAAAACAGAAAAGATGACCAAGGCCTATCTTCATCAGATATCCCAGTACGTGCACGTTTTATAGAGCTTGAAACAGCATCAATAGCTTCCTGCTGACCAACTACTAAACCATTTAGTCGATTCTCTAATTTCAAAAGTGCGTTCTTTTCCTTATTCCCAAGTGTATTTAATGGTATTCCAGTCCATTTAGAAACAACACTTCTAACATCATCTGTATTTACAGTATTATCTATCTTCTTTTTACTTTTCTCACATTCTGTCTCCATTCTTTTAATTCTTTTATCTAATTCTTTTTCCTGTATATTAAGCTTTTCTGCTTCTTTCATATTTCCTTTCTCTATCTGTTCAGATTTTGTACTTTGAACAACCCTAAGAGTATTTATTAAGTCTGAAAGATCTTGATAGTTCCCTTCTATTTCAATTCTCTTTGTAGCACATGCTTCATCTAAAAGATCTATAGCTTTATCAGGTAAATATCTATTACTTATATATCTATCAGATAGTTTTACTGCAGATTCTATAGCATCCTCTCCAATATTTAGATTATGATGAGATTCTAATATGAGTTTAATGTTTTTTAATATTTCTAATGTGTCTTCTGGAGTAGCTTCTTCTAATTTTAATGGTTGAAAACGTCTTGCTAATGCATTATCTTCCTCTATATACATACCGTACTCCTCTGTAGTTGTAGCTCCTATACATCTGAAATCATCTTTGAGTAATGCTGGTTTTAGTATAGAAGCGATATCAGATGAACTGCCAGGGATACCAGATGAAAGAATATTATGAATTTCATCGATAAAGAGGATTGTATTACTACTTTCAACTACCTCACTTACAATATTCATAACCTTTTCTTCTACATCACCCCTCATTCTACTACCAGCAATTATAGAGGCGACATCTAAAAGGACTATTTTCATATCCCTAAGAGATGGGGGTACTTTACCATCGGCAATTCTTTGAGCTAAACCTTCTACTAATACTGTTTTTCCAACACCAGCTTCTCCTATTATTATTGGATTGTTTTTATTCCTTCTACTCAATATTTTTATCAAGCTATCTAATTCCTCCTCTCTACCAATTACAGGATCTAATCTTCCATCTCTAGCTAAAGACACTAAATCTACACCAATATTCTCTATTATTGATTCTTCTCCATTAGGCCCTATAATTGGTTGAATATCTGGTTTTGTTAGTATTCCTAAGGGATATATAGCATATTCACCTAGTTTCTTTCTAAAGGTTCTACTGTTCAACCCATATTTTTCTAATTCTTTTTTTAATGGTATCTCACTTGTTAATATTCCTAGCAAAAGATGTTCTGTACCAACATATACATGAGAGAGTTTAGAAGACCAATCATATGCTCTTCTTAAGATATCTTGTGTAGCACTATTTAGTAATATATCTCTATATTTTCTTTCATCCGAGGTAATCTCTATATTACTTCCATTCAAAAGCATATCTAGTAATTGTCCTGTATCAATACCCATTTCTTCTATCGTTCTTCTTGCTAAAGATTCTCTATTTAATAGTATTCCTACTAATATATATTTAGGTGTGATTTCTTCTGATTTAAAGTGTTCCGCTACTATACTTGCATTTCTAAGAGATATTCGTGCATTTTTACTTAAGCGTGAGAGTATAGATTGTTGTGGTTTAATACTATTTGTCATATATCTATTATATCAAATATTGAAGTGTATTAGGTTATGGGATAGGATGGAATATGTCTACAATAGATAATACCGATTCTAATATTGATCTTAAAGATTTAACAATAGAGACCTGTTACAACAGTGGCTTGGGCAACCTTATAGATGATATTATAAAAGATCAAGAGCTTTTAACATTCGAAGATAAAAGTTCTATTCCTATACCACCGAAACTGTTAGAAGAAGGTTCGATAGAACTATCCACTAAGTTTGATGTGAAAGATAATTCCGACGCTCTTATTGAAATAATCAATGAAGAGAAAACGGCTTTAGAGTTCCCTTTCCTTATATCTGGGATACAAAAGGAAACAGTGGAATTAACTAAATTTAAGATGTTATATGGGTCGATTGAAAATTTAAAAAATTCAGAGGTGAAAATGTCAGAATATTCTAGATATTTATATAATGGCATCATCAAAGCTAAGAAAAACAATGAAGACATACTCGTCCTAGGACATACGCATCCAAAACCGGGAGAAGAAATTACAACAACAGCTTTAACCAACAAAATAACCCCTTCAATAAAAGAAGAGTACAAAATTAGAGAACTTGGACTAAATTTCTCTCTACAAGATCTATATCAATTAGTTTATTTTGAACAAGCGATTAAAGGAACTGCAAAAGAAGGTACAAAAGCTATGATTAATGTATTAATGTTTAACGGAGATAGTGTTTATGTATATATAGAAGACGGTAAATTCAAAAGAGCAAAAATAAAAGAAAAAGGAGGGACTACTGCCCCTCCCTCTTAAATTCAAAGAATATATATTACTTAATTTCTTCAGTAATAGCTTCTTCTACTGCTTCTGATAACTCTTCATCAGACATCTTCTCTCTGGCTTCTGTTATCTCAGCATTCTCTTGATCTACAGCCTTTAGACTTAAACCAAGGTGTCTTTCAGTTGAAGAAATTGAAAGAATCTTAACCTTAACCTCCTGACCAGCCTTAACTATATCAGAAGGATCCTTAACCAGCTTATCAGATAATTCTGATATATGGATAAGACCATTAAGACCCTTACCTATTCTTATAAAAGCACCATAAGGAACAACCTTCTGTACTTCACCCTCAACAATATCTCCAACCTTGTATTGAGATATAGCCTCAGACCATGGATCATTTTGCAATCTCTTAACAGAGTATGCAACTCTCTTCCCACCATCAGAAATACCAATAACCATTACATCTATTGGATCTCCAACTTTATAAAGAGAACCTACATCCTCAACCTTATCCCATGATAGCTCTGAAAGGTGAACAAGACCTTCAAGACCTTGAGCATTAACAAAAATACCATAAGGTGTAATACCACTAACAGTACCTTTGATAACATCTCCCTCTTTAGTCTTTCTTAAGGTTTGATCTCTTTGCTCAGCATCACCTTCTTGAGTTACTCTCTTTTCTGAAAGAATAATCCTATTCTTCTCTCTATCCAATTCAATAATACGAGTTTGAATTTTCTCCCCTATTAAGGAATTCAACCTCTTTTGAACCTTAGAAGAGATATCCTTTCCAACCTGTCTTACACCACTAGCATAAACTCTAGTAGCATCAAGTTGGGAAGTAGGAATAAAGCCTCTAATACCCTGACTAATCTCTACAATTAATCCACCATTATTAGCCTCAACAACTTCTGTTTCAACAACATCGTTGCTCTCTTTGGCTTTTTCTAATGTGATCCAAGCACTAGCCTGTTGTGTCCTTCTGATAGAAAGAATCAATTGACCCTCTTCATCTTCAGGTTTAACAACATAGACTAAAACCTTGTCTCCCGGTACTAATTTAGTCCAATCAAGAGAATCACTCTTTAACTCTCTTCCAGCAATAATACCTTCAGATTTGTAACCGATATCGACGATTACTAAACCGTCTCTAACATCCATTACAGTTCCTTCTACAATATCACCTCTAGAAAATTGCTTTATTTGTTTGGACTTATCATCTAAATATTCATCGATTTGTGAATATAGATCTTTATTTATATCTTTTTTTGCCATATTGTTCTATTGATACCATTTCTTGCAGTAAAGATAGGATATACAACTAAGATTAATTAACTGCAGGATGGATTATAGCATATTAATGCTTTTTTGGAAAAAGTTTTTGTTCTAAAGATTCTCTAAATTTGTCAAATCTTACAATAGTAAAATTTTCTAAAACTAAATTATCCTCTAAAGCCTTCCATCTTTGATCCTGATCTGACCATTTAAGAATAGTTGATGTTACAAGGGGATTATTTGTTCGATCAAGGCATTTTCTATAGACCCATTTATAGTCATCAAACTTGATACTGATAGATTCTAATTTTGTTAATTTTACTTCTTCGTCAAATGCACTGATAGGCACATCTATTTGTTTTCTTTCATCATATCTAGAGATTTCCTGTTTTCTTCTATAACCAGTTTCTGTAACTAGTGGAGAGTAAACCGGATTGTAATCTGTTACAGCAATTGTCATGTATTTTTCTAACCTTCCTTCACCTTTTATTGTTGGAATTTTTACTGATTTACTAAAACTTTCTGCGGAATTTCTTCGTATCCTAGCATCCGAATCTCCTGAAACAGCATCTACAATATCATTGTCTAAAAAAAGAGGATATCTCGGATCAGTGTTTTCCCTAGGAACAAAAAGACCATTAAAAAAGTAATTCTCTGAATTCTGTTCTACAGGTCCAATATTTTCAGCCTCCAACATGGATAAAACATCCCCTAAAACTCCCCTTGCTATAATCAGATCCTTCCTATCGGGTTCCTTTGTCAACTCTTCAAAATCCCCAGTTCTAACTGGTTGAGTAAGATCTCGACTACTTTGTATTGTTCCCATATCTGCCATATAAAACAAAAAGTCTATTAATTTTATACCAATCTTTTTTAGGATAAAGTTTTTCTAAATCCTTAGCTATTTTATCAGGATCAGTCTCTTTTGTTAATCCAAATTCCCTAGCTATTCTCTTAACATGAGTATCTACACCAATACCCTGATTAGCTTGATATATCTGATTTAAGAATACATTAGCTGTTTTATACCCTACTCCAGGTAATTCTTGAAGCTTTTTAACATCCTTAGGAGGATCTCCTTTATACTCTTTATCTAATATTCTTGCTGTTTCCATAATATGTTTAGATTTCATATTAAAGTAATTTATACTCCCTATTATCTTCTTTACATCATTAATATCTGCTTTTGATAATGATTTAGCATCTGGATATTTATCAAAAAGGTTCTTAGTAACCTTATTTACCTGCTTATCCATTGTTTGAGCAGATAACATAACACATATTAGAAATTGAAAGGGTGTTTTCCAGTTTTCTAATTCAGTATCCCCCTCTGGAAACATCTTCTCTATATCTTCTAATAGTTTTTTAGCTATTTCTTTTTTAGTCATAAATGGCTTGTCTAAACTTTACAACAAATTCTTCTCCATAATAATGCTCTAAAAGAATTAAACATTCTGGATATTCCTCCAATATATTAAACATAGCATTTTTAACTCCATCATCTTTTATAGTTACTTCTTCACAATTCTGAACTATATAACTAGCAACTTCCTGCCCACTCTTATACATAGTTTTTTTATCATTTTGAGTTTTTGCTTCCCAATATGGTCTGGAAATATCAATAATATCTATCCCATATATATCACGAGCAATATCTATAATGTCTAAAGAACTTTTTGGGAAATCAAGTTTTGGTAGATCAAATATATAAACTCTTTCAGTTATAAAACTCATAATTTTCTTGTTTATTTCCTTTCTATCTAACCATTCACCGTTTTCATCCTTAGTAGAAATCTTTGCCCAACCCTCACCTATAATCTCTGAATATTTAGAGTAAACATAGTCTACTCTATCCTGAACCTCTTGAGTTTCATATTGATCCTCCCCCTCTTTCCTTGTCGGTTTCCAAACCTCATCATTATCATCATCATGATCAACCAACTCTATGACACAATTACCTAAGCCTAATCTATCTATAAAATATTTCTCTTTTGACAATCCCAGGTTTACCAAATAAGAGATATCTTCATTATTAAAATCTTTAATATTTGCTAAACCATAAGCTATTGTAACGGCATTACTAAAAGAAGATCTGTCAAATAACCAAAGGAAATCTTCATTACTCCAGGGATGAATCTTTTTTGAGAATAGAGTTCTACTAGTATCTTCTCCCAAAATTTCTTTTGAAGTCCTTAAAATAGAATCCAGTGCCTGCAATCTATCTAAAGCATACATCATCATTCTTACCTCCAATTCTCTCCGAGTTCCTTTAATTTCATCCAGTTCTTGAATTCCTTCACTTAAAAACCCCCTTATTACAGCACCAAGAGGTGTGGCATATTGAGGAAAAGAAACTTCACGAACAGCAAATCCTCCTTCATACAAGTTCCAAGCCAAAATTTCAGTAGCATCAGCTTTACCACACTGGTCCTTACCTTCTATTACAAGAGTTTTTAATTTATTTTCACCTTCTTTTGGAATATTTTCCTCCACCATTAAAACCCATAAGATATTAATATATTAAAATATAAAAAAGCATAACATTTGGCTCAAAACTTAACAAATGGTATGGCACAGTGCACTTTGGTTATACAAAGACTTTTCTACAAAAGCCTATCTGAAGGGCTTCCTATTATCATGTACAATATATTTACACACACTTCTGTTCTCTTGCAGTTTCTGTACACATGCATATGACGAGTAGACAAACAAACCCTTAACCAAAACAATGTTCAAGGGGGTTAATATCCCTCAATATTTATATTACGACATTTATTTGTAACATAATTAAAACATTCGTTTTTGATGTTTTTAAGTTACTTTAACCTATAATTCGATCTGTTTGGATAAAAATAAAACCACTATTTCTAGTGGTTTTATCAATCCTGGCAATGACCTATCTTCCCAGAACCTTGCGGTTCAAGTATTTTCGGCGCTGAAGTGTTTTACTTCTGAGTTCGGGATGGAAATATCAGGTAGTTCCACTTCGCTACAATCGCCAGGCAACAGATATCAAATATTTAATACCTAGTGCCCGACGATCTTTGCTATAAAGCAAAGACCTCCAGGGCATTTAATTCTAAAGAGCTATAGAGTGATTATACACTCAAAATTGAATAGAAAATGGTAAAGTCGAAAAAAGCTTTTGGTCAATTAGTACCCCTCGGCTAAATATATTACTATACTAACACCTAGGGTCTATCAACGCGGTAGTCTTCCGCGGACCTCCCATGTAATCAAGTTACACAAGTATATCTAATCTTGGGATGGGCTTCGTACTTATATGCTTTCAGTACTTATCCTTTAACAACGTAGCTACCCAGCAATGCTCTTGGTAGAACAGCTGGTGCACTAGAGGTTATCGCACCCTGATCCTTTCGTACTAAGGGTCAATTCCCTCAGATATACAACGCCCATATCGGATAGAGACCGACCTGGCTCACGACGGTCTGAACCCAGCTCACGTGCCACTTTAATGGACGAACAGTCCAACCCTTGGGACCTTCTCCAGTCCCAG
>JAQVKD010000046.1 GCA_028694805.1 Candidatus Dojkabacteria bacterium | reverse complement strand
AACTCCATACTCTCCAATATCTGATCTACTATAACTAAATCATCCTCTGTAGCATCATCTGTAGGACCATAGAAATATGCTTCATACTTATACCCATCCTCATCTGTAAAATACAAACCTTCTAAAGTAAGAAGCCCATCTACACATGGAGGTTCAAAGTAGTTATTTCCTTCTTTTGTATCATAGAAATATTTATCATCAATTCTCCTAAAAGTTACACCAAGCCATTCAAATTCTTCATAATCAGAACCAGTATAATCAGTTGTATTTAAAGTTTCTCCCATCTCTGTACTAGCAGATTCCTGCTCTGCATGATATGAAGGACTATCATCATCGAAAAGAGGGTAATTAGGACAACCCTCAAAACCTATGCCAGAAACTGCTTGTAAAGTAAAAACCTGCTTATTCTCTGGATTAATGATATCTAGTGCTGTAAGACCAGAGTAGGCAAGACCCATATCAGGTAAAGACTCTGTACCATCACCATCAAAATATTCAACAATACTCCAGCCCTCTGGTAATGTAGCAGTTATAACCTCCCCAGTATAAATATTCTCTTCAGAGACCTCTGTTTCTTCTGTAAAACAAAATTCATCACCAAGGGCACAAAGATCAGAGCCATTCTCTATTTCTTCTGCACTATTCTCTTCATTTATAACCTCTTCTTCGTTTGTTGTATCGATTGGTTTAACTATTAATTTTTTATAGATAATATATCCAGCTACTAGTGTAAATATAACGGCTAAAGCAATAACTATAATTAAAAGCCAAGTTTTTTTCTTTGGTTTAACCTCTGGTATAGGTGTTACTACCTCCTTTGGAACTTCTAGAGTAGGGGTCTCTACTTTTTTTTCTTCATCCATATTAATTACTTTCTAAATTTAAATTATCACATGCCATTTCAGTACATTCTACAATACCATCATTACATACACACATATTACATCCATCACCAGCATCAAAAGATTCTCCATGTTCATATGACCAACCCTGATATGGACATCTATCTAATGTTCTATTTTGTGTTTTATATTCTGAATATACGATATAGCTGATTAAACCAAGAAGTATAACTCCTAATGTAATTGATAGACTTAAAAAGAAGTTCTCTTTATTTTTCATAGTATATTCTTACAGAAAAGGAGAATTACTTCAATTAGTTATCTCCGATAAACTTAGAATACATTTCATAATAGAAACCTTTCTTAGCAATTAATTCCTCATGATTGCCCTGTTCTAGAATCGTATTATCTTTAATTAAGATAATATGATCTGCATTAAATATGGTACTTAGTCTATGAGCGATAACAAAGGTTGTTTTATTCTCTGCAGCTTTTTCTATAGCTGTTTGTAAAAGCTTTTCAGATTTAGTATCTATCCTTGCTGTAGCTTCATCTAGAATTAAGATTTTAGGATTTCTTAAAAGTATTCTAGCTAATGCAATTATCTGTCTTTGACCAGAACTAATACCAGTCCCATCACTATCAATTTTAGTGTCTAAACCTTTAGGCTGAGATTTAATAAAAGATTCTACTCCCAAAAATTTAAACATATCTAAAGCCCTTTTCTCTGTAACCTTAGGATTATCATATTTTAAATTGTTAAGAATAGTATCTTCAAAAAGAAATGTATCCTGTATTAAATATCCAATACTCTCTCTCAGTGTCGTAAGATCCCAGTCTTTTACATCAACATCATCAACCTTAATTTGTCCATTTCTGACATCATAGAGTCGAGCAATGAGATTTACAAACGTTGTTTTTCCACCACCAGTAGGACCAACTATAGCTATTGTTTTCCCCGAGTATGCAGTAAAGTTTACATCTTTTAGTACAACATCTTCTCCATTGTAACCGAAATCTACATCTACAAACTCAACTTTTCCTTTAATCTCTTTTGGGGAGTAGGGGCTTTCTGGATTTTTTATATTACTATCCAATTCCAATATCTTATCCAATCTAGAAGCTGCCTCTAATCCTGTTTTTATAATTCTCCATATATATGAAATTTTATCCAGTGTTCTAAATATCTGTTGTGAATATATATTAAAAAGTATTACACTACCGATTGTTAGCCCTGCAGTTGATGTTAGGTTTAGTGCATAGATTAGGGTTCCTCCTACTGTAAGAACTGTCATAAAAGAGAGAAATGTGTCCGCAGTAGAGGATATCGCAGCTACTTTCTTAGATATTTTGTAATACTTATTTGTTAATTTCTCAAACTGTTGAGTCCAATTTTTTTTCTGATTGGAAGATTGTATTGATATAAACCCATCCATTGTCTCTTGAACTTTAGCACTAACTAGACCGTCTTTTTCTAAGGATTCTTTGATTGGTTTTTCTAAGAATTTTCCTTGGAAGATTATGAAGAGTAGAGTGATTACAGTTGCTCCAAGAGATATTGTCGCTATTCTCCAATCTAGTAGATACATTGCTATTAGTACACTGATTAGTGCAAATACAGTATTAAGTATCCTTACTAAACCTTCAGAGAAGAAGCTATTTAAAGATTCAACATTACCTGTTAATCTCTGGATTATATCTCCAGTCTGATTGTCCGATATGAATTGTGTAGGTAGAGCCTGAATTTTTTTGAAAACCTCTTGTCTAATATTAAAAAGGACTTTTTGTGAAAGAACCCCTGTAGATCTTACTCTGACATAGTGGCCTATTGTGGTAAATACTAAGATGATAAGCATATAGAGTAGGGTAGTTAGTAAACCATCCATGTCTTTACTAATTATGTTGTTATCAATAGCCTGTCTTGCAAGGCTTGGAATCAGAATCGTCCCCAAAACATTAACAAGTATCAAAGAGAAAACTATAACTAACAAAGACCCAATATATGGCTTGAAATGCCTTACGAGTAAGTTAAGACCATTTCTAGTATTAACCTCTTCTGTTTTGTTTAGATCGTAATATTTATCCATGGTTTCTTTGAGTTAATTCAATTTCCTGATACAGCACAGAATTCTTTAGAAGCTCTTCGTGAGTTCCTGATTCTGCAATATGTCCGTTATCAAAGATATATATTCTGTCACAGTCTTTTACAGAAACAATCTTTTGTGCAACTAGTATAATTGAGATATCTTTGTATTCTTTTTTAATATTTTCAAATACCTTTTTCTCAGTTTCTATATCTAATCTACTTGTTGCATCGTCTAGTATTAATATCTGTGGATTTGAGGCTAAAGCCCTTGCTATCATAACCCTTTGTTTCTGACCACCAGACAAATTGTTTCCTCTTTCACCGACCTTCGTTTTGTATTTCTTATCTGTCTTTTTAGTAAATTCATCCACTTCTGCAATCTTTCCTGCCTTAAAGATTTCTTTATCATTAATATCCCTACCAAACTTTATATTCTCAAATATAGTTCCATTGAAAAGAAAATTTTCTTGAAACGAGAATCCTATTAATTTTCTAATATCCTTAATTTTATAGTTTTTAATATCCTCTTCATTTATTAATATATTCCCAGACGTTGGTTCTAATGCTCTTAGTAGTGTTTTGAGAAATACTGTTTTACCAGAACCTGTTAAACCCAATATCCCGATTTTTTGGTTTTTGTTCATAGCAAAATTTATATCTTTTAGAACATCGGTATCTGCAATTTTTAACGACAGATTTTTCACCTCTAAATTTTCAAAAGTTTCTATATGCTCTGTACCATCTTTAAATGTGATCGGTGCATTGAGTATACCGTTGATTCTTCCAAGTGAGGCAAAGGCTTGTCCTAGCATTGTACTCATGAGTCCTAACATTAGTAGTGGTGCAGTAAAGAGTCCAACATAGTTGTTAAATGCGGTTACATCTCCTATGGTCATATTCCCATAGATAACCTCTTGACCACCAAAGTAGAGGATAAAGAGCATTGCTATTATTGATAGGGCGTTTATACTCGGGACAACGATAGAGAAAATTTTATTAATTTCTAAACCTAGTATTTTGTTTTGTGTATTTACTTTTTTAAATTTTTTAATTTCAACCTTTTCTGATACGAATACTTTTATAAGCATGGATGCTTTTATATTTTCTGTAATGACTTTATTTAGTTTATCTCTTAGTTTCTGGACCTCTCTAAATAGTTTGAATTTGTTTTTTAGAACAAGTACTAAGAGGCCTATGATAGTTGGTGCAGCTATTACAATTATTAGTGCCAATTTTTGATTGAGTGAAAACATTAATATCACACTTCCTATCAGTAAGAAGATGGCCATTAGTGCCATACCAATTGCTTGTGTAAATGTGTTTTTAATATATATTGTGTCGCTATTGATCACAGTTAATATTTTTGACGGTTTTGTTTCTACTAGGTATGAGTAGTTGTGTCTAAGAACTTTTTTGAAGAGTCTGTCTTTTAAATCTTTACCAATTTTTTCACCTAATATTGCGTTTAAATATGTATTAAGAAATGTGAATGTAGTACCAATAACTAGAGCAATTCCTGCTATTGTGTAGTATTTTGTTGCTATTGTTTGTGTTGTTGTATATTCGTCTATGACTCTAGCTATTATAGTAGGGAGGATTAAGTTGATAGAGTTAGCTAGAAC
>JAQVKD010000045.1 GCA_028694805.1 Candidatus Dojkabacteria bacterium | reverse complement strand
AATGAGGATGCTACATACTGTTGGCAGAAGGATATATCCAAAGAGAAAGCAGAGATACTTTGGAATGAATATACTCCTGAATATATTGCTAGAATGATTAGAGCTTTTGTTCCTTGGCCTATTGCATGGACAGTATTAGGGCAAGATTTGCCAAAAAGCATAGCAGGAAAGAAGATAAAGATTTTTGAAGCAGAATTAACAGAGATACCTTCTGAGAAAGATCCAGGAGTGTTATTTACTAAAGATGGAAAGATATTTTTTTCGACAAAGGATCCATTGACTAGTTTGAGAATAAAAGAGTTTCAGATAGAGGGAAGGAATAAAACAAATGAAAATGAATTTCTAAATGGGATTGGTAGAGAGTTATCTCTTAAGTCCTAATCTTTGGAACATATCTCTACTATTTTCTTTTGTAATTCCGTTGTCTTGATTATTGTATCTAGGAAGAGAGAATGTAAATTTCGTACCCTTTCCTACTTCACTTTCGACTTCCATTTTTCCTCCCATCTTTTCTACTAAACCAAATGTAACATATAGGCCTAATCCTGTTCCTCCTGGCCTTACTAAATCTGGTTTACCCTCTTCCTCACTTATATAGTTTTGAATTCTGTAGAATTTTT
The DNA here is from genome assembly GCA_028694805.1 of Candidatus Dojkabacteria bacterium. Classification (GTDB taxonomy): domain Bacteria; phylum Patescibacteriota; class Dojkabacteria; order SC72; family SC72; genus WOZL01. The sequence goes on along the minus strand of JAQVKD010000045.1, from coordinate 3,986 downwards.
GACCTAACTTTGAAAGTTCTTGCTCAGGAATTCCTTTACCTGTATCTTCTACAGATATACTTACTACATCTTCTGTATGATTAGAAGATATGGTTACAGAACCCTTACTTGTATATTTAACAGCATTACTTACTAGGTTGTTAAGAACTTCTATTACTCTGGCATGATCTGCATATATTTCTGGAGTGTCTTTAGATACATTATTTACTAATCCTAATCCTTTATCTTTAGCTTCTATTTCATGTCCATGTATAGCCATTTCTATATCTTCTACAATATTAATTTTCTCAGGATTAAGTTCTATTTTATCTCCTTCCAATTTAGCACTACTTAGGAGTGTATTAATTAATTTTATTTCATTATCAACTGCTGTTTTAATTCTTTTTATGTATAGTTCGAATTTATCCTTATCATTTAGTACATCATCTGTGAATTGTTCTAAGAGTTCTGCATTTAATTTAACTACTGTAGCAGGTGTTCTTAATTCATGACCCATTATGTCTATCATATCTCTCTCTTTCTTTCTTGCTTCTTGTAATTGTTTTACTTTTACTTGTAATTCTTTTGTTTGTTGGTTTACTTTTTGTTGGAGGGTTTGGTTGAATTCTTGAAGTTCTAAATACAGAAATGCCCTTACTAAGGACATATGCGCATTTTGAATAATATTATCTAAGAATTCAATGTCCCCAACAGTATATACATCCCGATCATAATTCTCTCCAACAATTACAACTCCATTAAACTTATTCTGTTCTTTCAAAGAAAATATCACTTCTATAGAGTTGGTCTTCATAAATGATAGTATCGATTCTCTTTTTTCATCTATGATACTTTTTCCAACTTTTTTATAATTTTTAAGTTCTGAAAAAATTAAGATCCTATTACTATTCAATCTATTCCAAACTTCCAAAATCTCCATAATATTACTGGTATCCATACTTTTATCCCCTTTTCCGGTATTTATTAACAATTTACCAGAAGAATCAAATAGAAGGATCCTTACAAACCCAGGTTTTAAAGAATCTTCTATTAAACTGGTTAAGTTATTTACAATATCTCCAAACTCAACTGTTTCAAGATTCTTGTTTATGAATAATCTCAAACTTTTTATTGGATGATATTTTACATAAACAAATCTTTCTGTAAGGAATTGCTCGATACTTTTTAGTATGTTTTCTAAAAGCAATGCCACTGGGAGAGAAAGAATTATTAATTTAACCAACCCTGACAAAGTAAAGCTTATCTCCCATTTAGGATCAACTATAAATATCAATACAGATAATATTGAGAAAACAAATACTGTTTTTAGAATAGATCCTATGATCTTTCCGATTACAACACGTGTATCTAAAAAGCGTGTAGTTAAGATAGAATATCCAACTATCATTGTCCAAACTGCATTTCCTATCGTTCCAAATTTATAATATCTTGTATCATTCCAAACTAATGGAAGTACAAAGTCAAATATTATCACAGGAATTAACATAAGAACTCCACCTATTACATAATATTGAACCTGCTTTTTCTCTAATCCTGACAGTGTCTTAATTCTATTAAGATAATAGCCGACGATATATATTCCAGTTACAAATTCTGGGAGACCATACCAAAAATATAAGGGACCCATTGTCGCAATACTGTTAAATTCCTTTGATATATTGTATGACGAGACGAGTATCCAATCTGACAGCCACAAAATAGCAGTAAATATTAACATATAGGTGCTAACTAGAAAAAAGAATGTCTTGAATTTTCTTTCTAATTCGTTAGGATAAACTCTTGCAAATAGAATCAATCCCAAAGTCATGCAATATGCCATAGTATAAACAATCTTCAACCAATTAGTTGTATCTAAAATGATCGGATTAGAATAGAAAAATATAGATAAAGACCAAAGTCCTAGGAATAATGCTGATGCGAAGTAATATTTTTTAACTTTATTAGTTGTATCTGACAAGAAAACAAATATTCCCATCAATATTTGAATTATACCGGAGGACAGATTTATGAATCCGATCAAATCAGTCATATTACTTCTTTAACCTAAATGCACAATTAGTTATGTAAAGTGGACACTCGGGGAGATTCTTCATTTCTTCCCAATTATTCAAACCTTCTTTCTTCACAAGATTATTAACTAAATAGGAAGGATATACGTCTTCTCGATACTCCTCAATAACATCTGTAGTAATACGAATAGATTTAAGCATCTGTAATATATACTTCAGCTTTAATTTTGACAAAAGATAATTATTCCAATTATAAAAAAGCTCCGATTCGGCATTGTGTACTCTTGTTAGTTTCTTTACCTCTTGTCCAGGAAAATACTTAGAATTACTTAATAGACTTTTCCCATATGTATATTCTTGCATATTCTTGCTGATAGAAGGGAAGATAGAACACAATACCAAATGTAATGTATCCAATTTCACTGTATAAAGAGGATCTAGTGAGTCAGCAACAAAAACAGCACCAGGTTTTCCGTTTGTTTTTATTGAAGCTAACAATTTCTCATATTCTTGTTCAGACAGATATGCAGTCCCATGACTAGAAAAATAACCATCAAAATAATTATTTGGTTGTTTATTAGCAAACTCAACAAAATCATCAAGGACCAATGTCACATATTTGTCCTTATCTGGAATAGTTTCAACATTTCCATCCCTAATTTCTGTCTGCCATGGAATTTCATAATAATCTAAAGAATTTTGAGTAGCAACAACAGAATGTGGTGATTTATCAACACTTATTAATTCTATTTTCTTATTAGGAAATTTCTTATGTAGCTGATTTCTCAACATCAATGTTGACCACCCAGAACCTGGTCCAAATTCTACTACCCTTACGGTATCGTTATCAGAAGAAATATTTTCAACAAGATATTTAATATTATTCAATGCTGTTTTCAAAGAAGTAGGATTTAGACCTTTTCCAAACATTCTTTCTATTTCATATTCATCCCATCTGTCAATCTTCTTTATGCCAAGAGCATCTTGTTCCATTTCTTTATAATATTTGGCACATTTTTCCAAAAATAATTCTTTATGTTCAACATTGACAAGAGGAATATCAGGAGCAATCATCGCATAGGCACTCTCCAAAGAAGAATCTCTTTTATCTGTCCAATATTCTTGATTTTTCTTTGAGTATAATACCCTTTGTGTTTTATCCATTACCATTTGAGAAGATTCTACATTTGTATTAGCAGTCTCTTTTTTGGGAAACCCGTTTAAATTATTATCGTTCTCATCTAATTTATTTTCAATATTTGAGGCTTCTAATTCCTCTCCCTGAATACTTTTTACAACAAGATCTTCCCTATCAATTCTTTTTGCAACACCTGAACCTCCCTCTTCAAAGAAATTTTCTTTCTCCACAAAGATTATTAATTAATTTTAATCCTGAAATTATACATTGAAAAAACAAGTGAAGTCTATAGAAAATATAAAGTATCAGCAAATTATGCTTCTATTCCCCAAACTCTCAAATCTCCTAATTCATCTATTAATTCTACATTAATCCTTCTATCTTCTATTAAATCCATTACATCATTATCTGCATCTGTAATACATATAGCTGTACTACTACCACTCTCATTTATGCATTCTCTAATACCTCCTGATATTCTTTCACTAGCATTAGTACAACCCTCTTTCATAGATATATCCTTAATAAAAACAGTTTTACCAACATTAGAAAATCTATCAGATAAAATATTACCTAACCTACTAACTGTATCATATATTCTTGATGTCCCAAATTCTTCTGCATAACCACTATTAAACAATCTTGCTACCATATCATCTTCTACCATTTTCAACATATCCTCTTTCTTTCCACTACAAGATACTATCAAACCAATTGGAACTAATTCATTCTGAGGAGTTAAAACATCGTAGAATATATACTTAGAAAAAGGTTTATCTGGCAGTACTTTATCACTATCATTACCAGTATAAAGCTCCCTTATAGCTCTATCATGTAAT
>JAQVKD010000044.1 GCA_028694805.1 Candidatus Dojkabacteria bacterium | reverse complement strand
TCAGTAAGTGGAGTATATATAGAAAGCAAAGGAGAGATTCTTAAGCTAGGCTTAGATGCTACATCATCTTTCTATAAGACAAGGATGGACATATTTAATTCTTTAGGTACATATGATTTGAATATATTAGCTATGTTTGATGACAACACTACTGCAAGAATGAAGCTAGAGGTATTAGTTGATCCCTACGGTTTTGTATACGAGGATGTAAAAGGACAAGAGTTAAGATTGAGTAATGCAAAAGTTACTCTGTACTCCAAATTAGATAATAAATGGAATATCTATGGAACTGGAAATAATCCACAATTTACGAATAAACATGGAGAATATCAATTTATGGTAGAGCCTGGTACTTATAAGATCGAAGTAGAACTGGATGGATATGACAAATATGAAAGCGAGGAAATAGAAGTAGAAAAGACAACTATAGAGAAAAATATCCAACTACAGAAAGGAAAAATAGAATATATAAAATATGCATATATTTTAGGAGGAATCTTCCTTCTCATTGGTATTATAGTATTATCAAGAAAGAAGAAATAATAGAAAACCCTGAATAAACTACTCCTCATCCTCAATGACAGGACAGTTAATTATCATATCAAAGAATTTCTCTGTTTTCATAGGTATATATCCCTTTTCATACCTAATAGTGAGATCTTCTTGAGATAATCCCCCTAAATGTTCCCTATCTAATTCACATTCATATAATTTATATTCTATTAAACATCTCAAATCGTCCCCAGATATCCTTCCTTCTTCCAATTCATACTCTAGATCTTCATACCCACTATCCCTATCAAAAGCCAACCAATCCATATCAGAAGCAAAAAACAGGGGAGTGTTACCATAGAAATCTCTTGGCCTTCTTGAAGATTTATTTGTATGTATCATCAAACCACCAGCTCCAGGATCTTTAAATATCTTATACTTTGTTAATTTTCTATGTTTCTCTGTCATAACTGAACTAAGTATATGAAAATTTAATTACAAGAGCAACCTTTTTTGGTATACTATGAGGTTTTATTTTGTAATACAATATGGAAAACACGATAGTAGAGAAAACAACATACAGAGTAATTATGAACGAAAATAATCCGACTCAAGAAGAGCTATCCTCACATATACTTGCATCTACATCTCTTGAAGAAGAAGAAAAAAATGCATTACTAAATAATATAATTTTACAAAACAGTATTTTCGAACAAGCCTTCGAGAATCTTAATCTATCCACTGACAACTATGCTACAATAGCATACTTCAACTACAAGGGGGTAGATATAGACGAAATCTTAGCTAACCCATACATATTTGATTATAAATTTGAGGAAATATTACAGAGAACAAAAGAGATAGGGATTGAAAACTTTTGTAAGATAGTAAATATAAACCTTTCAAATAATGATTGGACAATTTCAGAAGAAGATAAAAAAATAATATTCAAAAAATTTGAAAATGCAAACAACTGGTATATATTAGAAGCATATCTACAAGAAATAACAGAAACCCCATTACTTTCATCTGAAGAAGAAATAATCCTAGCAAAAAGAATAAAACAAGGGGATGAGGAAGCAAGAGAAAGGTTAATAAAAGCAAATTTGAGATTAGTAGTAAATATTGCCAAAAAATTTATTGGTCGAAATTATTCATTTATGGATTTAATTCAAGAGGGAAATATTGGCCTAATGACTGCAGTAGAAAAGTATGACTATACCAAAGGATTTAGATTCTCTACCTATGCAACATGGTGGATAAGACAAAGCATAGGAAGAGGAGTTCATAATCATTCAAATCTCATAAGAATACCTGTGCATATGAGGGAGAAAATCAGAAAATTAAAAGCAACTGAGAAAGAATTATTAAATAAGAATAAAGAAGTACCAAATATAGAAGAGATAGCAGAGGCTATGAATATAACACCTATCGAAGTTGAATCAATTAAAGAAGCAGAGAAGAAAGTTGGAACTATACCATTAGAAAAAGAAGATGAAAATGATGATACTCAAGATAGGCCATTAGATAGTAAGCTTGCTTTCTCCCATAATGATAATATAGAAGAAAAATTATTAAGAAAAGAAACACTTGATATTTTACAAAGTAATATGGATGTATTAACACCTCGAGAAGTAAGAATTCTAGAATTAAAATTTGGTTTAAATGGAAATGACATACATGATCTTAAACAGATAGGTGAAGCAGTAGGATTATCTAAAGAAAGAGTTAGACAGATAAAAGAGAAGTCATTAAGAAAATTATCTAGAAAGCTTCTTTCTCAGAAACAGCATATTACACTATAAAGAATATAATATCTCTTCCAATCTATTTACTATCATTAATTCCACATTACCTGGAATAGTAGTTTCTTCTGGAATTTTTATATCATGCCTATTTATCCATATTAAATGCTTACATCCTGCCTCTATAGCAGGAAATATATCTGCATATAGATTATCACCAACAACTAATACATTTTCGATAGGGGTATCTATAATCTCACAAGACTGAATCCACCTATCCTTGTCTTTATTCAATGAAATATCTGTGAAAAAGTACGGGATACTTTCTCCTAATCCTTCCGATATAACATCAGCCTTTATCCTAGTCCATTCATCTTGTGCATGAGAGTGTAGTCCTATTTTTCTTTGACATCTCCTTATTTCTTTAAGTAGAGGGACAGTCCCTTCATTTAATGCCGGAGATTCAAGGTAAAAGTCCTTTAGCCAATAATCCAAAACTGATTGAATATCCTCAGAAACATTTTCAATACTTAGATATTCCTTTAATGCTTCTTTACAAAGTTCATCCATAAGTATTGGATGATATTTATTTCTTCTATATATTTCTCCAATTTTATTACCTAATTCTTGGGCTATTAATTCAGAAGATTTTGATATTTCAATTTGTTCAGCAATATCCATACCAAGATAGTATGTGATATCACCAAAGTATTTATCCGTAACTACCAATGTATTGTCTACATCAAACATAACTCCTTGGATATCTTCTCTATCATTGAAAAATTTTTCTAATGTAGGGGCAGAGTTATTTTCTAACTCTATATTCATAGCAAAGGATTATATATTACTCTGCAACTATATTCCAACCAGAAACCAACCTCCTATCTCCATATCTTTCTAAACATGTTGATATAACTAAGTTTGCAGTAGGGACAGACCCTCCATCTCTAATTCGGATATCTTTTTCCCAAATGTTTTCTAATATAACATCACCAAATTTAATTTTAGTCCCTATTAATTCTCCATTACTATGATATCTGTCTAATAAATCACCTAAAAGAAAGAATCTCTCTCCCTTAGTAAATGTATTATGTGTATGTAATTGATATGTACCATCTTTGGCAAGAATTATCCCTCCCATTACTATGTTTCCATTTTCATCTAATTGCTTTTGCCATTTGTATTCTGTAAGAAGGAGATCGTCTAATACTGTAGCAGTAGATTCATCATATTGACCAATGTATGTATATTTGAAATATATTTTTTTACCCACCCATCTGCTTGGTACATCTCTATTTAATATTTCAGCATCCATTATCTTTGTAATATCTTTTTCCATAGCCCAGAGATCGAGTAGAGTGGGGATATATATTTCTTCTTGTTCTACATCTTCTATTTCTTCTTCTGTTTCTACTGGTATTTCTACAGTAACGATTTCGTATGGAGCTACAGTGGGAATGAAAACAAATGATGTAAACAAAGCAGTACTCACAAGGAGTACTGCCATTGTTACTATGTAATGAATTTTATTCATTAACTAGATTATATATTTTTTTACGAATAATGTACCACTTATTAATGTACTTAGCATTAATATAGTCTGTACAATGTAAACTAATATATTGTCTGAAGCTCCTGTTTCTGCCATTACTACTGTTGTTGTACCTAATACCTCTTCCTCCTCTGTTTCTACCTTGTCTGTTATGCCTTCTACATCTCCTTCTTCTTCCTCCTCCTGTTCTATATTCCTGTACTCATTCTCTTCTTCTAGAGAACAAATAACACCTTCATCTGTAGAATCTACTTCAGCGGTAGAGATTACCCTAAACTCTCTTGTCTCATCAGAAGGATCTACACTCCATTCAGACTCAAGAATTCTTGTCTCTGTCAAATCACATGCATCATATCTTTCTTCTGTATTACACTCTACTTCTCTTCCAAAAAGCTCTAATCTTATCAAATCATATGAAGATATTACTCTTATCCTATACAACTGTATTGGATCACCTTCCTCTAACCACTCACTCCATTCTCCAGTCACTGGAACAGTTGTGTATACACACCTTCGGGGAACATCACAACCTGCATTCCATACAATTTGGCCTGCCTCTCCCCAATTCTTTCCAGGATAGGTTCTTGTCTCAAGGTTACAATCTCTTGATCTACCTCTTCCAGAGCAAACCTCTTCAAAATATGTATATGTGGGAATTATGTCTCCATCATGTCCATCATGACCTTGAGCAGTAGAGTTCTTATCTACTGATATCCTATTAAAAGGATTTCTAATGGAAGATGTAGCATGACAAATATCTATCTTATGATCAGGATTGACTCTAGCACTTACCCCAACTGGAGAAAGTATAAGAAACCCTAGAAATAAAATAGGCAGAATTAAGAAAGGTAAATATTTTCCTTTCATACTGATTAAATATAATAATTTAATTATT
>JAQVKD010000043.1 GCA_028694805.1 Candidatus Dojkabacteria bacterium | reverse complement strand
TACAAATTAAAAAAGGTATGTATGTAACCAAGGAGTATGTACTTACAGTTCAGGACAAATCTTCTTACAAGGAGTTTTTAGCAAATAAAATAAAGTATCCCTCTTACTTAAGTACGGAGTATGTACTGCAAAAATACAGTATCCTCTCTGATGCAGTGTATGCATATACCTCTGTAACCTTAAAATCTAAGAATACATATAACAATAAATTCGGGAGATATATATACAGAAATATTACAAGAAAACTATTTGTAGGTTATGAAATAAAGGAAGTAGGTGGGTATGAGATAAATGAAGCAACTAAAGCTAAAGCCCTCTTTGATTATCTCTATCTTAAATTATATAGGATTCAAAATATAATGGGTGGTGTGTTATTAGATCTTAGATTGAATTTAGATGAGTTTGGGAAAACAGATATGGAGGAATTTGAGAAATACTGTGAATTAACAGACATTAAAAAATATAGAGATCTACCTAATATTTTAACTAAAACTTATGATATATAAAGAACTAGAGAAAATAGCACAAGGTCAAAAAGAAAGAGGTAATTCAAAATTATACATAAGAAATATTCTTAAAGAGTATCTGCAAGTCTATATATTAAACTACATCTACACAAGCCCTAAGTACTCTAAGGAGTTAATTTTTACTGGTGGTACATGTCTAAGACACTTCTATAACCTAGAAAGGCTCTCAGAGGATTTAGATTTTGATTATGATAATAGTATTGATACTCAAGAACTAACAGATGATCTCTTGGAGTATTTTAAGAAAAAATACAAAGTGTCTAAAGTTTATGGTTCTGTTAAACAGAGTGGTAAACAGATTTTGTTAAAATTCCCATTGTTAAAAGAGCTAGACCTTGTTTCAGAAAACGAAAGTGAGGTATTGTATCTAAAACTGGATTTACAAAAAAATCTGTCTGCGAGGTACGATACGCAAATTTCTTCAAAGAGCCTTATGGGATTTAATTTTGTAGCAAGGCATTATGATTTAGCAACCCTAATGTCAGGGAAAGTAGCGGCGATATTAAGCAGGAAAAGGTTTGTGGGGAAAGAGGACAGAGAAAGTATAAAGGGTAGGGATTATTACGACCTTCTTTGGTATTTAAAGAAAAGGATTCAGCCAAATATGGGGAGGGTTTGTGATATCTTGGGTAAGCAGGTTACTAAGAAAGAACTTAAGGAAGAGTTAAATAGGAGGGTAGAAATATTGGTAACCAAATACAGAAATGATTTTGAGTCAGATTTGCTTCCTTTAATAGAAAACACAGACTTTATTCCTGTTTATGTACAAAATTATGAGGAGGAATATAGGAGAGAGGTAGAGTATTTGTAATAGGTTTTCTCTTACAAACCTATGACTCCTCTGACAAAACTACTCTCCCCACACGACTATAGGACTAGTAGAGTGAGCTTTCCTGTTTGACCACTTTGTAATTTTTACATATAATGTAAAAAATTGAAAGTAGGCAATATGAAAAAAGATATACTTAAAAATTTAGATAATCTAATATATTTCACCAAAGATTCACTTAGAACTCTTTCTGGGGATTCAGAGAATACAATCTCAATGAATATATACAGATGGAAGAAGAGTGGAGATATTGTTGCCTTTAAAAATGGAGTATATGCTACAAAAAAATCCTACGATATTAATTCAAAAGAGGAAGGGTATTTTAAATTCATATCCTCGATCCTCTTAAAACCATCTTATATTTCATTAAGTACTACACTTTCAGGCTATGATATTTTGACCGAAGGTGTATATAATATAACGGCAATTACAACAAAACTACCTAAAACTTATTTTAATGCTAAATATTCATATAGGCAGATAACAGAGAAACTCTTCTGTGGGTATGAGATAAAACATTTTAAGGGGTATGAGTATTACGAAGCAACAAAAGCGAAGGCTCTTTTTGATTATATCTATTACAGGTCTCATAGGTTAGATAGGGATATGAACATTGTAGAGGATCTTAGATTGAGATTAGATTTGTTTACAAAGGATGATTTTAAAGAGATGAGATCTTATGTGGAGAGTATATCTTCTAAGAAATTACTTAACATAATTAATAACCTAGAGAAAAATGCACACATTAACTAAATCTTTACAAGAACTTGTTACAGAGGGGAGAGAAAAGGGGTATGAAGACTCTAAGATCGGAGTGATTTTGAAGGAATATATACAGGATATAGTATTGTATATTGTGTATAACAACCCTCAGACAAGTACATTGATTTTTTATGGTGGTAGCAGTTTAAGAAAAATATATGGCTTGGATAGATTCTCTGAGGATTTAGATTTTGAGAATCCTGAGGGCATAGACCTTATTATTATCCCTGAAATTATCCAGAAGTATTTTAAAGGAATTGGGATGACGGGTGTGGAGTGTAAGGCTCAAGAGAGTAAGAATATTACAAGAATTACTGTTAAATTTCCAATAGCTCAAGAGATTGGGCTTTCTACTCACAGCAACGAAAAACTTCATGTTAAAGTAGAGGTTAACAACGACTTAATAGGTAGTTATCCAACAGAATTAACTAGTAAGATGTTAAGAAGGTATTCGGTAATATTAAGGCATTATGACATATCGACACTTTTTGCGTGTAAGATCGTGGCCTGTTTAGATAGGGTTTATGTTAAGGGCAACAAAGAAGCAAATATTAAAGGTAGAGATTTTTATGATTTGATTTGGTTTATTAATAATACCAATATTTTGCCTAATGAAAAGAAACTTTTGGATGTAAATAAGGAATATACCGTAGGGAATGTATTTAATCTTCTAGATAAAAAGATTGCTGAGATTAAAAGCTCAGACCTTTTAGATGATTTGCGAAATTTATTAGAGGACGGTGAGTATATCATTAAATGGTGTAATAATTTTCAGGAGATATATTCTAGTAGTAAGCAGAGGTATTTGGATAGGGTAGTCCTTACAAACCTATGATCCTCTCTTATTCTCAACATACATTGTTCTCTCAACCAAAACCATATTACAAGCACTTGTTTCTAGATCTGTTGTTTAGTGTATATTACTAAATAGTAATCACTTTTGTTGTAATTTGTTTTGAATAGTGGTAAGATATTTACCACTATTATGAACAAACTGTTGTTGTTAAATAAAACAAACCAAAAAATCTTCTCTACACAAGACCTATCTGTTATATGGCAAGAACCAGACAGAAGGAAATTGTTAGAAAATATAAAATACTACTTAAAAACAGAACAGATATATCAAGTATCCAGAGGCATATATTCTACAGAGCCATACAGTGCTAAAGATATTAAGGAAGATATAGAGTTAAGCTTTAAGATTGCTCAAAGAATATCTCCTAATTCATACATATCTTTGTGCACTGCTATGAAGTATCATGGTCTAATTTTTCAATACTACAGTGAAATATATTCCATAGCAGAAAGAAATATTAAAAGAGAGATATTTAATGAGAATTTCATATTTAAAACTATGAAAGATGATATATTTAGAAATGATAAGGGGATATTAAATAGGCAAGGATACAGAATCGCTAGTAAAGAGAGATCTTTTTGTGATAGTTTATACCTGTTTCCCAGTCTTGGGATAGATAATGTAGACTCATTAGATAAAGACAGAGTAAGGGAGATAAGCAGGATTTATGGGAATAACTCTTTAAATAAAAGAATAAAGTTATTATTTAAATAATATGTTTGATATTGAAGTTCATAAAAAACATTTAACAAAACTTTTTTTAGACATTTTGAGTAATTCAAATCTTTCTGCTACTTTGGGGTTTAAGGGTGGTACGGCATTGTATTTGTTCTATGACCTTGATAGATTTTCTACTGATTTGGATTTCGATATTGTCAAAGGAGAGCTTAAACCAGAAGAAATGACTTCAGAGATTGAAAAGACACTGAAAGTAGAGGAGTTCAAAAAGAAGAGATACACAGACTTTTGGTTGTGCAGTTATTCTAAAGGACAACATAAGATAAAGGTAGAGGTAAATAGGCGTGAGTATTCCAATGATTATGAGGTCAAGGACTTTAGAGGCTATTCCTGCCAGACTCTTGTTAAGGATTGTATGTTTGCACATAAGCTTTGTGCTGTTACAGACAGAAGGACTTTACAAAACCGAGATTTGTATGATTCGTGGTTTATGTTCTCAAATAATTTTCCCATTAAAGAAGAGATTGTTGTTGAGAGAACTGGGAAAGATATTGCAGAATACAGCAAGGAATTGGTAGGATTTATAGATAGTTTACCAGAAAATTACAACATTCTTAACGGATTAGGATCTGTATTAGAGAGAAATAGGAGAGAGTGGGTCAAGGAGAATTTGGTGAAAGAATTAAGAAAATTTTTGGTGAGTTATAGTTAAAGGATAGGCCTTTCAAATTTATAACCTTTCTCCATTGTCAACCTTTATTTTTTTTCTCAACCCAAACTAACTTCTAATAATGGATCAGTTTTATTAACATATCCTTTATTTCAAGGTCCTATTCTATTAAACCAACAAAACTACTTATCTCACACGACTATAGGGCTAGTAGGGCTGTCCTCTTTATGATATAACTACCTATGAGTGTAGCAGGTGATGCAGTAAAAGATAATAAAAAGATATTACTATTATCATTTGGTCTATTAGCAGTAGCCATATTAGGTTTGATTTTAACCGATAAAGGAATAACCATGCCCGAAGAAAATCTAGTTCAAAATAACAATACCCTTAAAACATACTCCCAACCAGAACAGGTTTTGGAAGAAGATATAGATTACGGTGCTGTTATTAAAACATCCATGGGGGATATAGAGATAGATCTTTTTGAAAACGAGACCCCCATAACAGTAAATAGCTTTCTATTTCTAACAAAAGAAAAATTCTATAATGGCCTAACCTTCCACAGAATAGTAAAAGACTTTGTAATACAGGGAGGGGATCCAGATGGAATAGGCACAGGAGGTCCAGGATACCAAATCCCAGATGAAATTACAGATAGAGGATATAAGGCATATACCTTAGGAATGGCTAATGCAGGACCAGATACTAACGGTTCCCAGTTCTTTATAACAACAGGACAGATATC
>JAQVKD010000042.1 GCA_028694805.1 Candidatus Dojkabacteria bacterium | reverse complement strand
GAACTTAAGGCTAATGAGAACTTTAAAGAGTTACAAACAAGTCTTAAAGATTTAGAGGATAATATTCAGAAATCTAGAAGGTTTTACAATGGTACTGTTAGAGATTTCAACAGTATGATTGCTGTATTTCCTAACAATCTAATTGCAGGAATCTTTGGATACAAGGCTATGCCATTCTTTGAGGCTAGCGAAGAAGAGAAAGAGAACGTAAAGATTAAGTTCTAATTTAAGAGTATGAAGAAGTACTTTTTACTTGCTGTTGTTTTTCTGTGCAGTCTATTTGCTGTACCTGCTTTTGCACAGAGTTACAACTATGAGCATATATCAGAATTTAATAGTGATATAACTATAAATCAGGATGCTACTATAGATGTAGTTGAAGAAATTCATTACTATTTTGATACAGAGAGTCATGGTATCTATTGGGAGTATCCTATTGAATATAGCGTAGCTGGATTTAATAGAACAACATCTTTTAAATTAGAGGATCTGTATTACTACCCTGAAGACAATTCTTCTTTGAAGAGAGATTCTTATGAAAAAAGTACTAGTAATGGATGGATTGAATTAAAAATAGGTGATGCTGATAGGACCATATCCGGTGATTATGTTTATGTTATTAAATATACTCTTCAGGATGTTGGTATCTCCTACTTTGATGATCATGATGAGGTATATTTTAATATTATTGGTCCTGGATGGCAGGTTCCTATACTTAAATCTACTGCTACTATCCATAGTTTTACTGATTATACAGATAAGGTATGTTATACAGGAGAAGAGACTTCTACTTCCAGTAATTGTGAATTTACTACCTCTGGAGAAGATCTCGTTATCTCTACTACTTCTACACTACAACCATATGATGCTTTTACATTTGCTTTAGCATATCCTGTTGGGAGTATAGAGAATAGGACAACACAGGTATGGATTGGTATATTACTTAGTAATTTAGGTATTTTACTTCCTATTCCAGCAATCATATTCTTTAAATCTTTGTTAAAGAAGAAGTGGAGTAACAAGAAAATTACAGTTATTCCTCATTATGAAGCTCCTAAAGGCTTAGATCCATTAATGGCTGGATATATTTATAAATCTAAGAGTGATTTTAAGCATATATCTTCTGCTATTATATGGATGGCGACTAAAGGATATGTAACAATTGAGAAGGAGAAGAATAAAACGTATATTAATAAGGTTGTAGATAATGTAGATAATGAGACTCAATATATTAAAGATCTATTTAATGCTTTATTTAGTTCAAGTGAGAAGGTTAATGTAAATAGTATGCCTTCATCTTTTGTATATAAGATACAGAGCATATTTAGTAAAGTTAGAGGTGATGCTATATCTTCTGAATATATTGATAAATCCAGAACCAATTCAAAGGGTTTAATGACTGTAGGAGGGATTATTGCTATATTCTTTTCACTATTTTTCTTGTTACCAATGTTAAGTGCTTTTGCAGCTGCTGGCACAGCATTAGGTATTACCATTAGTGCTATAGTGATGGTTTTTATTGGTTCTAAGATTGATATTAAAAGTAAGAAGGGTAATGAAATATATTATGAATTAGAGGGTCTTAAGTTATATATAGATACTGCAGAAAAACACAGAATAGAATTTCATAATGATCCAGAGAAGTTTAGAGGAGTATTTGAAAAGTTATTACCTTATGCAATGTTGTTTGGATTAGAGAAGAAATGGGCTAAGGAGTTTGAAGATCTTTATAAAGATACACAACCTGATTGGTATAGAGGGAATATGAATACGTTTGATGTATATATGCTTAGTAACTCTATTAACACATTAAACAGAGGTATTCGAACATCTACAACTAAGGTATATGGTAGTAGTTCTGGCTATAGATCTAGTAGCTGGTCTTCTGGTGGCTCTGGTTTTAGTGGAGGTGGAGGATTCTCTGGGGGAGGTGGTGGTGGCTCTGGTGGTGGTAGTTGGTAATAGAAATTTTCCTTTAGGTATTTTTTATGTATAATGACTTATATAAATTTGTTATATACTTATATGTCTGATCAAGATCCTGTACCAGAAAGATGGCAAGAGTTCCCCAGTGCTTTATTAGAACCTTTTGAAGAATTAGAGTTTAAAAAAGAATACTTTGCAACAGATTTAATCGCACCAGAAACAATAACAACTAGGGAATTAATTTCTAGATGTTTTTTATATAGTTTAGGGTATGAGGAAGTTATGGAGAAACGTTCTCGTCCAGATCTAGATGAAGAACGTTTTACTAGAAGATTTGTTGAATTCTGGAGTAAAGGTATTAAACAACAAGACGTTATTAGAAGGATTGCGATAGATGATAAATCTCCAGAAAAGATTTTTAGTGAAAGATTTTTAAGTCAGATAAGAGAGAATAATCAAGATACTATATGGGTTGATATTATCTCATCTGCAATTATTTATTCACTAAAAGAAGATTTGAGAGAAGAGATTTTAGATTTATCTACTCAAACAGTATCAATATATGAGGCATTAAGAAGAAAACTAACATAAAAATTAAATTTTAGTTAGATTTTTGTTAAACTCTCCACTATATATTCCTATCTCTAATTCTTTTAACTTCTCTACAGTTATATCTTTATCCTGAAGGTTATCTAAATTCTTAGGTGTTCTATTAGTTCTAATTAACATCCAAAGCTTATCTGTAATTAAACCAGTTATAGCTACATTGCTATTGATAAAAGATTTTATATCTTGAGCCGAAAAAAAGTTGTAGTAACCTACTCCATTATTATCTCTATGCTGAGGATGTGTATGCATATTGAATAAATAGGAAACCTCTATTTTCTTGGGAATATTTTTAGAATATACATTCAATCTTTTATACAAAGAAGAATTAAGTATTACCTCTTTTCTTAAATAATCTTTTTTTGTTGGATGAGGTTCATATTTAACACTTATCCCACCTCTACTACTTACAGATTTAGAATCTCCTGTGGTAATTGGTGATACAACTAACTCTCCATCTGCCCAATATATAGATATCGCTCTCTCATTTCCATCTCTTAATGTGTTTTTATGAATACTTATGATTCTTTTCCAGAAATCATCAGGAAATGATATTGATTGTGGAAGATTGTATGTAAATGGAAACACATCATTCTGTTTCCAATTTTTAAGATTATTATATAGTTTATAGAATGTTATTGAATTACTACTGTCTCCGAATAGTGCGTTAAGTATTCCCATATTAAAATCTATTATATAGACTGCTTTTTTTCAACATTTTAATATATCTATCATCTTCTCTATCAGATTCTATCCAAAATAGAGGAGTTGTATCAAAAAAACTCTTAGAGTACTCTAGAATATCTTTTATTGTTATAGATAGTGCAGAATTTACTGCTTTATCTAATTCAAATACCTCTTCATCTTCTATTAAAGCTAAGCCTTTTCTTTCTGCGTAGTCTGCTTTATATGGAACATTCCTTGGAAATATATATCCACTAATTATTGATTCAAACCATACCTTACCTTCTTTACTTTTTAAGAAGTGCTCTAGCTTTTCTTCAATTATTTCATTTAGTCCATTAACTGTTTTTGAGAAATTTCTTGATTGCATAGTTATTTCATAACCAATGAGACGCTCTTTGAAATTTAAATGAGCAATATTAAATACATTTGAAGAATATATTAAACCTAATTTTTCTCTAAGATAGTCATGAGAAATTTTTTGCATTAAGGACCTAAATAGGAATTCTAATACTTCTTTTTTATAATCAAGTTTCTTTGTATATTTTTGTGGGAAGAGGATTGATAGACTAACTCCTTCTACCTGATTATCACTAAAGTGGTATATTCTTTTCTTTCTAACAATATCTGGATCTTTGAAATTGTCCTCGGTTTTTCGTGGTTGGAATATCTCTCCAATTTTTTCTATTTCTTTCATTTCAGATTGTGTTAAGTCTCTACCATTTTGTATTGTGATAATTGTATTTTCTGCGACAAATTGATTTTTAAAGAAACTTTCTATATTTTCAGATGTAATATTTTGTATATCTTCTTTTCTACCAATTAGAGGATGAGTAAATCCATTTTCTTGATTGTTATATACAAAATTACTAAATTGTAAATTTCTATCAAACTTTTCTTTGTTCATATGAGATTGTTCAGCTAGTATTACTTTTCTTTCCTTTTCTATATACTTAGGGATATTCTTTAATGGATAGTCTATTATTGATTCGATCCTCTGGTTTATTCTTTTTAGTCCTTCTTCATTACCATATGAGTAGAAATGTATATATTTGGTTGTAGTAAATGCGTTAGAATAGATCTCAGGGTCTTCTTTTGTTCCTGATTCGAATTCATCTATATCAAATTTACTTTTTAGTAGTTTGTTTGGATTTCCTGTCACTATATGTTCTAAGAAGTGTGCTGTACCATATGGGACATTATTAATATTTTCAAATACACTACCTGCTTTTACTATAACAGTTAAGACATATTCTATGCTTGATGGGTTTTTAGCATGGAGTATTTTTATACCATTATCTAGTTGATATATTGTATGGTGTATTTTAGTTAGGGTGTCTGTGAATGTGTAAAGTTTTTTCATATTGTTTATTTAAAAGTAAAGAGGGAGTGTTACCTCCCTCTATTGTACAGTAATTTATGTTACTTTTTTACTGTATTATTTCCTTTTTTCTACCGGTAACTGCTACATATCCTATTGTAACAATTACAGCGCCTGCAATTAGTATTAAGTACCAGTATTTCTGCCAGAAGTTTCTAGTATCTGTTGCAGCTATATTTAATTCCATAGGTTCTACTAGGTTGTCTGCAACTTGTAGATCTATAATGTCTGGAGATTCTACATTCTTTGGTAGATCATCTTGATCTATTTCCATTGTATATTCTCCAGGGCATATTTCTGATTCCCAGTATCCATTTTCATCCGTTTCAAAGGTGTCTATCGTTACCTTATTACCTTCTTCATCAGTATAGTATGTTGTAATACTTACTCCAGCTATACCTTCTTCATTGTTATCCATAAGGTCATTTTCATTTTTATCTAGGAATAGGTATCCTCTTATACCGATCATGGTTTCGCATGTTA
>JAQVKD010000041.1 GCA_028694805.1 Candidatus Dojkabacteria bacterium | reverse complement strand
GAAATAATATCTTTTCTGAATTTGGAAGGGATATAGAGATTTTAGAAGTTAAAGAATCTGCCAAAAGAAAGGGAATAATAAAGAAGTATATTACTAGAGATAAAATAAGTCAGAATTACTATTATCTGTTTCTAGTTAGAATAGTTTGATACAAGAAGTTTATTTTAAGTCTCTTTTTTCCAATTATTACTTATCCAATATATGTGGATAACTGCGTTGTATAGACAAGAAATGCCTATATATAAAGACTTATATTAGATACGACTACTATATACATTGTGATATATAACTATAGGCGATTGTGATATATGGTAGTAAAGTTTCTTTCTTTTTGCTAATGTATAAATAGTATGGAAAACTTAGGAGAACCAATATCAAAAGAAACAAAAGAGAAGATCTCTAATAGAGATATAAAACCTAAGAAAAACAAATATTCAATATTTGAAATACTTGTTGTACTATCAGCAGTAGGCGTGGTAGTAGTTTTAGCTCTATTAGCTATTAATCCTGGGAAAGAAGGTGCGGAATCAAGAAATGCACAAAGGAGAGCAGATATATCATATATCCTTGCTGAAGTAGTGATGTATTCTAAAAACAAAGCGAGTATTCCAACCACTATTCCAACATCAGATGAATGTGTAGGATTTAACCAAGAAATATGCAAAACAGGACCATATGATTGTACTGAATATGTTGATTTAAGTTTTCTTAATGATCCAGAAAGCGATGATGTGACACAGATGCCCACAGACCCACTATATATCTCTGTAAATGGTACAGGATATTACATATCGCAAGATGGTAGGGGATCAATAACGGTATGTGCTCCATATGCGGAAAGAAATGAGGAGATTACATTTACTAAATATTTGTATTAATATTAATTATGGATGACTACTCAGAACAAAAATTTGAAATGCATAAAAAGGTATTGTTGATATTTATATCTGTTCTAGCATTTCTAATATTTGCATATCTTTCAGGAGAAATATCTTGGATGAAAGATATTCTTCAATTTCTACAGCTAATATCTTCTATATTTGCAATATTTATCGGTATTCTCGCATTACTTCGTTTCTATACCAAAAAATCTAAACTAAGCTTTCTTGTTTTAGGTATAGGATTTTTGTTTGTAGGTCTTCTAGATATATTTCAATTACTTGTATCTTTAAATGGTTTCCAGGATCTTTTGAATTACTCTGAGGCAGAGATTTTTCCATTGAGTATGGTTCTACCAAAATTCTTTTTAGCTGTGATATTTTTCCTTAGCTATATTGTTAGAAAAGACTATGAAAATCCAGATGAAAAAAAAGAAAAGAAAATCTCCATATTAATCGTTGGTATCTTTCTAATTGCAATCACAGTATTTTTACTTTTTAGTAATGTTGTGAGTATATCCCAGGATTACCTTCCTGCAGTTGTAGGAGGCGTTCTAAGCTTAGTTATGCTCTCATTTAGTATATTTGGATATTGGAGGGCAAATGTATGGAAATATGAATCTTTCGAATATTGGGCTATGTTCTCTATGATCTTCCTTTTAGTTTCTTCAATATTCTTCCTACCATTCTTGAATTTAGAGTATAGATTGTTAAGCATATTTTCCATATTTGCTCAATTTTTTAGCTACATTTTAATGTTAATTGGTTTTTTGGTTAGTATTTATGAAATGTATTCTAGAGAAACAGAATATCTTAAAGAATTAAAAGAGAAGAATGAAACAATATTAAAAGCGAAGAATAGTGTTGAGGATGCATACCTTCTTTTAAGAAATGAGAAATGGGAGATTGCCAGAGGTAAAGGCAAAGGGAAAATGGAGGGTATTTTAAAAGATGTAATAGAGAGTAAGAATGAAGATTAAGAGATATCAAAAGAAATTTACATTTTCATATGCTTTTGGAACTTATCCTGTTATTGATTTAATTAAGTATCATAGCGAGGATATTATAACTATCTTTATCAAATCGAATGTGGATGATAGTGAGGGAGTAGAGGAGGTTAAGCAGCTTTGTAGAGAGAAAAATATTAATCTGAACGTGTCTGATAGGAGTATAGAAAAAGTTGCTATTAAAGAGAATACATATGTTATGGGAGTTTTTAAGAAATATGAGTGTGAGTTAGACAAAGATTCTAATCATTTGGTTTTAGTTGAGCCTAGGAATATGGGTAACTTAGGCACAATTATTCGGACAATGCTGGGGTTTGGATTTAAAGATTTGGTATTGATCGGTGACTGTGCAGATATTTTTGATCCTACAGTTGTTAGGTCTACAATGGGCGCAATATTTAGAATAAACTTCAAGCATTTCAATACAATACAGGAATATATGTCCGAATATAAGGATAGAAATATTTACTGTTTTATGTTGAATGGTGCCAAGGATATTCGGACAGTCGAGTTTAGAGAGCCTTTTAGTATAGTGCAGGGGAATGAGAGTAAGGGGTTAGATAGTAGTTTTAAGGATATAGGGGATAGTGTATATATTCCTCATAGTGATGATATAGATTCTTTGAATTTAGCAGTAGCTACTAGTATAGGGTTGTGGGAGGTGAGGAGGAGGTTGTCATGAGAGAAGTACCAAATGGAAACATAGATCAACAGCTGAGTGATGCTATTGAGAAGACTTTTAACTGCTTTACTGAAAAAGAATTTGAACTTCTAGATGGTTTAGATAATGAGATTAGAAGTTTGAAAGAACCTATTAATGAGGAAAGTGGTATCCTTAAAAAGGTCTTGTTATTAAGTATTCCCCAATCAAGAGAGTCTGTTGAAATGATTATTCAAGGTCTTGCCGAGGGTTTGTTTACCGTAGAAGAATTACATGATGATAATTCTCTTCTTAGATATGTTGCAGTATTATGGTCAATTAAAGCTTTAATGATGTTTAATCATCTTGATACATTTACGACAGATGAGCTTCATGAGAGAAGAAAAGAGATAATTAAGAGTCGTTGTATAGAGAAAATAGGGGCATTTCCTAAAGATTTCTCAGAGGGTTCTTATCGTAAGAAATTTGACGAATTTGTTAAACAATACATTGATCTTTATGGAAAACCAGTGTAATTAAGTTTAATCGCATAAAAATGTTTCCAAAAAATTTCTATTGGGGAGCATCTACTTCTGCTCATCAAGTAGAGGGAGGATTAACCAATAACTGGAGTAAATGGGAATTAAAACACTCTAAAGAAGCAAGTGAGCATTATAAAAATAATAGACCTCATTGGTATAAAATGAGCGAGGAGAATTATAAGGACGCTTGTCATCCAGATAACTATATCAGTGGAATAGCATGTGATAGCTATAATCAATATAAAGAGGATGTTAAAGTTCTCAAAGAATTGGGTTTGAATGCATATAGATTTTCTGTGGATTGGTCTAGGATAGAACCTAAAAAGGGAGAGTTTTCTGAAGAGGGGATACAGTATTATAAAAAGCTTGTTAAAGAATTAAGAAAGAATAATATAGAACCATTTTTAACATGTTGGCATTGGCCAATACCCTTATGGTTAGAAGAAGAGGGGGGTCTAGAGTCTAAAAATATTGTTAAGTATTTTAAAAGATACGTTGAATTTTTAGTTAAGAATCTTGGAGAAGATGTTAAATATTGGATGACAATTAATGAACCTATTGTCATTTCAACGGCTAGCTATTTAATTAGTAATTGGCCACCACAGAAAAGGAGTATTTTTACTTTTAATAAAATTACTTTTGGGAAATTGGTTGATATGCATAAGGAAGCGTATAAAGTTATTAAGGAATATGACGCAAATTTACAACTTGGTATTGCTAAGAATAATTCATATGAAGAATCATATAATAACAATCCAATTAATAAACTAATTACTAGGGTTCATAGATATTTTAATAATTTTAGATATTTGGGTCTGGTTCATAACCATTTGGATTATATTGGTCTTAATTTCTATTTCCACAACAAGATAGGAATTAAAGGTGTTAGAAATGATAATGATAAAGTAAATGATATGGGGTGGTGGATGAAACCTAAATCAATATACTATGTAATTAAAGAAGTTTGGGATAGATATCATCTTCCTATATGCATTACAGAGAATGGTGTTGCAGATAGAGAGGATAAGTATAGGGAGTGGTGGTTAGATAAGACTATGGAGGCTCTGGAGATGTCTTTAAAGGAGGGTGTAGATCTAAGAGGGTATATGCATTGGAGTTTGTTAGATAACTTTGAGTGGGATAGTGGATATTGGCCTAGGTTTGGATTAGCTGCTAGGGATAGAAAGATAAAGGATAGTGGTTGGTATTATAAAAAGTTAGTGGAGAAATATAGATAATTGTGTTATAATTGTATATTAAACTATACATATTTAATACAATTATGTCTAAAACTGTAGTAAAACAAATTACTTTCCCCGTTGAATTATTAAATTTTCTTGAACCAAAAGCCAAGGAGTATGGATATACGCTACCCGGTTATGTAAGATATGTACTAACTAAAGATATGGAAAAAGAATGTGAAAAACAAAGAATAGAAGCGTTAGAAAAAGATCTCTCAAGAGGAATAGAGAAGAGTATTAAAGAGTCTGAAGAAGGAGAAACTATATCTTTAAAAACAGATAAAGATATAGATAACTTCTTGGGGGCTTTGTATGAAGAATAAATATATCGTAGAAGTTACTAAAGAGTGTGCTAGAGATCTTAAGAGATATACGAAGAAGAACTACAACCTTAGATTAGAGTTTAATCAAAGAATAAAGATATTAAGTAAGGATCCTTTTAATCCAATACTTGCTACACATACGGTTAATATCTCAAGTTTTGGGAGAGTATATAGTTCAAGAATTAGTAGTGATTTTAGAGTTATATGGATATTTAAGAGTGATCAAATAATATTGTTACATAGGTTTGGAGGTCATTCTGGTAGTTCAAATGTATATAGATAAATGGTATAATACCTTGTTCTTTACTAATTGGGGACGTCAGGCTTTCGACAGGAGTTTGAGTCATATGTTTCAAATCGAGATCATACTCGTTAAAAGAAACACAGATAAGTGTAGAAAATCATATTAACGCTTTTGCTAATAAAGTTGTAAATGCAGTAAAGAGTGCTTTTGCATCTCCTATGTATAA
>JAQVKD010000040.1 GCA_028694805.1 Candidatus Dojkabacteria bacterium | reverse complement strand
TATATGTTGATAAATAGATATAAAAAATATAAAATACACTACTTTTAAGGGCGATTAGCTCAGCTGGCTAGAGCATTACATTGACATTGTAAAGGTCACAAGTTCAAGTCTTGTATCGCCCACCATTACAAATTTACTGATATAATAAGCATATGGTTACAGACAACTTTGACAGTTTCGCATCTTCACTAATAGAACAGATACCTTTTGATGTGTCTAAATTGGAATTAGATCACTTCGGTTATCAAACATCCTCTGCACAAGATTATGAGGATCTTAAGGAACAATCTCTTACTCTTGGTCAATTAATATCTGAGAATATTGTGAGTGGTAGAAGAGTTGCAATTTTTAGATTCTCAAACCCATATAAATATGAAAGTTATAGAATACTAGGATTTGAATTAGTTGAACCTAAAGAAAGGCAAATATGTGAATCTGAATTAGACCATTTAGAATTTGTTATACCTGTTTCTTTTGATGAATTTTTAAAGATACATAATAATGCTAAATGGGATCTATATGCCAAAGATAGAGATGAATTTCCAAAGATAACCTTGCAATTAAACAATGGAAAAAGTGTAAAATTCCATACCAAAGATATCTTTGAGGAAATTCCTGATTAGATATTAATGAATAAAGTTAAAAGTTTTTTAAGTTCCAAGCTATTCAACACATCCCACCATTTTCTGATACAATACTTCTCATGATAATAACAAAAGAAAACATAGCAAGTTTAATACTTAATCCAGAGAAGAAGTTCTTACTAATACAAAGGGCTCCTAAAGACGACTCACTTCCAGGGTTCTGGGAATTACCATCTGGTGGAATAGATGAGGGGGAAGATATGGAAACAAGTGTAATTAGAGAAGTAAAAGAAGAATCTGGTATAGATATATCCAATGAAAATCTTAAACTAGTAGATTCAGAAAGTTATAGTTTTACTAAAGAGAATGGTGATATTAAGAATGTTACAGAAACTACATACTTAGTATCTTTGGATAATACTCCAGAGGTAATACTTTCAGATGAACATGTGAATTACCAATGGGTGTCACTATTAGAATTAGAAGATGTATTTGAAGATAAAGAAGACCTCATCTATAAGAGAGTTAATAGAATTTTCAAACAAGAAAATTTATAATCAAGAGTAGGTCGGTTGTGAGTTGGTAGAAGCTCACATTGCAAGTCTCTGCTTATACGTTGTAAAAGGCGAAGATAGGGTGGGGCGTTTAGCAATCTAGCGGTGCAAGTCCGACGACCTGCAGATTTATATACAATGTGATAGACTTTTTAAGTTCCATGCCTAAAAGTGTATCCCACCATTATCTTTACTAAACACATTTCTTCCATTACAATATACCTATGAATAAAACGATATTAGTAGTTGGTGCCTCTGGTGGTATTGGTTCTCAAGTTGCTAAAGATTTAGTAAATGAAGGATATTCTGTAGTAGGTACTTACTTTGATATCCCAATTGATAATCCAGATATAAAAAGTATTCACTTAGATTTTTTATCTAAAGATTCTATACAAAATTTCGTAAAGGAAATTAAATCTATAGATACCAATCTATATGCAATAATAAATTGTGCGGGAATTGTTGAGTACGAAGATAAAAATATAGAGGAAGATATAAAAGTCTGGGATAAAACAATAGCAGTAAACTTAACCTCCAATTATATTTTAGCGAAATATTTTAAAGACATTATTGAGGAGCAGGGTAGGTTTATTATGATTAGCTCAACAGATGCTATGTTTGGAGGATCTATTACTGCAAGTTATTCCGCGAGTAAGGCAGGTGTAAATTCTTTAGCAAAATCACTTAGTCTGTTGTTTAAAGATAAAAAGATATCAGTTAATGCTATTGCTCCTGGATGGGTGAATACAAGAATGAATGAGGGTATTGGAGGAGATTTTATTAAAAAGGTTGAAAATCTTAATCCACAAAAGAGAATAGCTGAACCAAAGGATATTTCTAATTTAGTAAATTTTCTCCTTGAACCTCAATCTGAATATATTAATGGACAAGTAATAAATGTTGATGGGGGATATACCAACCAAGATCCTACATTGTTAATAGAAGAAGAAACTGTCTAAAAACCTAAAGTCAATACAAGAGTAATTCTATTTTTAAGTTCCATGCCTGAAAGTGTAGCCCACCACACCCCCATAGTGTTTACTTCTTTCTTTGTGTATATTAAAATATAGTGTTATGTAGCTCTTTTGAAAACACAAAATAAGGAGTAAAACTCATGAGCAACTTGCAATGGAAACAGATTCACCCAAACATCTTTTTTGTATATCAAGATGGAGTTGGTGTTGTACATGCTCCCTTGCTTGGTAAATTCTTTTCAGTGCCAGCAGAAGCTATGGGAATAGTTTGGGATTACCTGGATTCAGGCAAACCAGAAACGCACTATTTCCATCAACACCTTGTATCGGAAGGCTTCTTTGAAGAAGCTACAATGCCTCGCATAGCAAAAGATGGACCGTTTAACAGTAGAGAGGTTACTATTTCTGTGACTTCTGCCTGTAATCTACGGTGTATTTATTGTTATGCCTGTGCAGGTATTAACTTCTGCGATCTTCCTTGGGAATTGATTGAGAAATCTATTCAGCAATTGTATGTGTACGCCAACGAGCGTAATGATACTGATGTTGAATTAAGTTTCCATGGAACAGGAGAGACCCTTGTGCGATGGCAAGTTATGGTTAAGGCTGTGAACTATGCCATGGAACTCTTGCCAGAGGATTGGACTATTAGTTTTTCGTTAGTGACAAACGGAACTCTGATAGATGATAAAAAAGCCAAATTCTTAAAGGAACACAATTTCTCCGTTGTTTTATCAATGGATGGAATTGAGGAGATTCAGAACGTGCTTCGTCCAAAAGCCGATGGAACTGGTTCTTTTAATGATGTGTTGACTGGAATGAAAGCTTTGGTTGAAAATGAAGTGTCTTTTGCAGTTCGGACCACAGTCACTGGTTTGAATCAAGATACCATGCTTGAATTCCTGGAACTCTGTGCATCTAATGGATGTAAAGAAATTAGTGCAGCACCTTTCTCTGCGACAGGAAGGGGAGAAGAGGGTGTTGATGATGTTGATCCAGACATCTTCATCAAAAACTATCTCTCAGCCAAGAAACGAGCAACCGAGCTTGGGATGACCTTTATTACACCTTCAGACTGTTTAGATAACGTAAGTTTACGTTATTGTAATGCTGATGGTGAATCCATGGCAGTAATGCCAGAGGGGATCATCTCTTGTTGTACTCGTGTTACAAAGAAATCTGATCCGTTGGTTGATGTGTTTGTGATCGGACAAGTAACCGAGGATGGTGTAGAAATTGATCAAGACCAAGTTGAAAAACTTAAGGGATTGAATTTACTTAACTATCCAGAATGCCAGGATTGTTTCGTAAAATACACCTGCTCGGGTGGCTGTCATCATACCAGATTTTTAAATGGAGGCCATCAGCCAGCTTCATATTGCAAGATTATGCGTGCTGTTGTCTGGAACACACTTAAAAATGCTTCTTTTAAAGCGTAATCTTGTAGTTTTATTAAGAAACCCTTATAATGTGTAACCTTTTAGAAAGGAGGTGCGCCATGTTCGGTAAGACTGTAACCTTAAGGGTTCAGACGAACGCCTGTGCTTGCAAAGGTGACAAACAATGCTCATGCAAGAGTAGTGCTTGATGCTTGAAGTCCTTTTGTGATCACAAAAGCTGGGGATGGTTGCTTTATTTGCAACATAATATTGTCAATCATCTCCAGCTCGGTTTCTTCTATAAAATCTTTGATAAGTATTCCGTTTGTGTGTCTTTACCCTGTATTAGATCTTGAATTCGTGTAGGAACAATATGTGTAGGTTTAAAAGTTTCTCCTAATTTGTAACCATTGAATCTGAAGATCTTTGAAGAGGTAAATATTTTAAGTTGAGAGTTAGGAAGTATGAAGCTCTCAACTTCTCCATAGTGAGTTGGATTACCATGAGGTACTTCTCCAACTGAAATGGTACTAGGCAAATTAGAAAGCTCTAGCAAATTTATTATCGCAGATGAATAAGTGTCTGCACCTGTTATGGTAACCACCTTATATTTGTTTTTATATTCTTTCAGGAATCTCTTTAGGGGATTTAAAACATCAGAATCGCCACCCTTATTATTCCTTAAGTCAATGATTAGGTTGGGTAAATTGGATTTTTCAAAAGCTTCTACTACCTCAGTTATAGTCAAATCCTCCTTTTCAATACATTCATTAAATTGGAAGTAGAAGGCACTTAAATTGGCTATTTCTTCAAACCAGTAAGTATCTTGTACAGTGATGGTATTAGCTATATTCGGAATCCTTTCAGAAATTGAGACCATTTTATTTTTACAATCTTCAGGTTCTATGTCTACGGATACTGTTCTTCCTTCCTTTTCTAATTTGAGTTTGATACTTTGACCATCTTTTATATTTAAAGATTCAAGAATAACAGGCTCCATAAGTTTGGATGGCAAGTAATAGCTTAAAGAAGTTTCATTCTCCTTGGGTATTAGAGTGGCGAATGAAGTTTCTATATCTTGGATTGTATGGTCATTTATACCTATTAATTTTGAACCTAAATAATCAGATAAGGTTTCCGAAGATTTTATTAGGTAGTACCCATCGTTCAAAAATCTAAATTTGAACATAAAACTATTGGTTCCGAAAACTTCATAAGAAAGGTCTAAATAGGTATGTCCATCGTTCAGTTTTGCAAGAATAGTCATAATTGCGAGACCTAAATCCTGTATATTATTAACACTCTCTGTATTTTTAGTTAACAAGGTACTGAAATCTTTTTGGGAAATATATTTATATGGATTAGGATGGATTTCTTCCAACTTCTTTTGCAGTTCTTTTATATCTTGTTGTATTGCCTGTGTAGATAGTGTTTTCATTTAAACTATTATATACTATCTTCAAGTGGGAGATAAGACTATGAACTTAAGCGAAGAATAATAGTTAATGGGGTTTTAAGTTCCATGCTATCCAATACATCCCACCATTGTATTCCATTTCTGATATAATCCTAATTATGGATTCATACAAAAAATCTATTTTTGTACTTCTCTTTGTATCCTTTCTTTTTGGCATATTTGATTTTCACTATCAAAATACAATATCT
>JAQVKD010000010.1 GCA_028694805.1 Candidatus Dojkabacteria bacterium | reverse complement strand
AAGTAAGAGTCCTATTTATGAAATTACCAATATTAGCAACCAATTCATTATTATTTGTGGTAATTAAATCATCCCAATTAAACTCTCTATCATGATTCTCTGGTGCAAATCTAATAAAGAAGAACCTGGTTAAGTCTGCTCCATATTTCTCAAATGCTTCATCAGCATTAACCATATGATTATCACCTTTACTCATCTTTTTACCTTTGTACAAAAGCATCTTGTTTGATGGAACGTCATATGGAAGATCTAATTTCTTCCTTTTAGTCTCTCCTGGCAATTTATACTTCTCCCAAAGTTCATCAGAATCATACTTCTCACTATATCCCATTAACTCTGCAGGCCATATTATGGTATGGAACTGTGTATTACCTCCTGCTATAAAGTAGAAATGTTTACAATCTTTATCTTTCCAAAACCCTTCCCATCTAGAAGGATCGCCAATCTTCTCTGCCCACTCTATAGCTGCACTGAGATATCCAACAACAGCCTCTACCCAAACATATATAACTTTGCCATCCCACCCTTCTATTGGTACTGGTACACCAAATTCCATGTCTCTAGTAACAGCTCTTGGTTTTAATCCCTCTTTTATCCAACCCTTTGTATATTCTCTAACCCATTTCCTCCAGTTTCCACTTGTATCATTTATCCATTTCTCCAATTCAGGTTCTAATTTTTTAAGATTAAGGTAAAAATGCTTAGTTTCTTTTAATACTGGTGTAGCATCTGAAAGGGTACTCTTGGGGTTTAGCAAATCTTCTACATCTAAAAATGCTCCACACTCAGGACACTCATCTCCCCTAGCGTTCTCATTCCCACACTCTGGACATGTACCTCTAACATATCTATCTGGTAAGAACCTTTCCACCTTCGGATCAAAGTACTGTTTAGAGGTATCTTCATATATATATCCCCTTTCTTTTAATACTAAGAAAATATTTTGAACTACCTCTTCATGATTTTTCGTCATTGTTGAGGTGTAATTCTCATATATCAAACCTAAATCATTATATGTTTTGAGAATCTCTTTATGAGATCTATTAACTAACTCTTCTGGAGATATTCCTTCTTCTTCTGCTTTAAAAACAATTGGTGTACCATGACTATCACTCCCAGATACCATTAGAACGTCATTTCCTTTTAATCTATGATATCTAGCAAATACATCACAAGCGATGTATTGTCCAGCTAAATGACCAATATGAATCTTACTGTATGCATATGGCCAGGAAACTCCTATAAATATTTTTTCAGGATTTTTATTTGTTATCATATCGCTTGTATTATACCAAAGGATAAAATATACTAAAATACAAATAGATATATATCAAACTGCCTATGTTTGGAAAAGATGATGTTCCAAAATCTATAGATTTTATGAAACCTGTTAACAGGCCAAATGATATTTGGGCAAACGCCTATGATTGGATGTTTTCTATTGGTAAATATATGCTTATTGTAGTAGAGGTTATAGCTCTGGGTGTTTTTGTAGCCAGATTTATTATAGACGAGAAAAGTAATGACCTAACAAGGGATGTAAACGATCAAGTAGCAATCCTGTCTGGTGGTAACTGGCAACAGGATAGTATCACATATGAAAATATTCAAAATCTTTTAGGTGATATTTCCAGGATAGAGGAAGGGCAACAGATAAACTCCGTTATTATTGATGAAATACGAGATGGTATTCCCTATGGATTGCAGGTAAAAACATTCTCCTTTAGCAATGGAAGAGTTTCTCTCAGTTTAGAAACAACAGATTTTAAATCATTTAAAAACTATGAATCGGCGATAAAGGGAAATTCTAATTACGAAGATGTAAGCTTCAGTACAACTAAGAATGATACTGTGTATGAAATTAAAGTAAGTTTTGTAGCTACACAAGCAAATGGCTGATACAAGGGTAAGAGAACAACTTAAATATATGAGTTTCTTAAAGGAACCTCCAACAAAAACGGCTATGTACTACATGAGTGGTTTTACTGTTTTGGTTGCAATTTTACTAGTTGCATTTGCTATAAGACCAACATTATTAACTATAGATAGAATTAATAGCGAAGTTAAAGAAAAGCAAAGAATATATGATGCTCTCGATTCTAAGATAAGTGCAATGGTTCAGTTAGATACACAGTATACTGAGTTTTCTGATAATTTAGATTCATTGCAATTAATATATCCAACATCAGGAAACTTTAGTCTGTTTATGTCAAATATCGATTCTGTTGTTTCGAGGAATGGTTTTGTACTGAAAGGACTAAGCTTTTCTGAATATGATACTGATTTATATGATGTTAATACTGCAGTACTATCTCCATGGTCTGTGCAGATATCTGTTAATGGTCCAGAAAGTAATATTGATAATCTGTTTGATGATTTAGAATCTATGCCAATGTATCCTGTAATTGATAGATTCTCATATGGCGAAGCAGAGGATGATGGTAGTAAGAATTTTTCAATATCTATGAGGATTTATCATATAGAGAATAATAAATTTTATAATAATACTGATGAGTCTAATTAAGAAAATATTCCCAGTATTAATTACTCTACTTATTGTAGCCATAGCTTGGGTTGGGTTCTCTTTATACTTCCAAGATACTATTGTTGATGTAGATGCGGATGCCACTAACTATACAAAACCAATTAATAGCTCATTTGATACCGATATTATAGAAGAAGTCTCTATAAGAACAGAGGAAAGTTTTCCTGTTTCTCCTCAAGAATTTTTAAAACTTAACGACTTGAATTAGAGATCAATATAATCATCCAATTTTTTCTTTGAAGATTTTTCCTTTAATTTCTTTAATGCCTTTGCTTCAATCTGTCGAATTCTTTCTCTTGTAACACCAAATTCTCTTCCAACTTCTTCAAGAGTTCTTGAAACGCCATCTTCTAATCCAAATCTTAGCTCTAAAACCCTTCTTTCTCTATCTTGTAGTTCATCCAATACATCATGTAATTGATTTCTTAAATATTCAGATGTAGCAAATTCATCAGGTGTTTGTGACCAATCATCTGCAATTATATCCTGCAATTTACTATCTTTTTCATCTCCAATAGGTGTTGAAAGTGGTGATGGATTCTGTTTAATTTTTCTTATTTCTGCAACTTTCTCGACTTCAATATCCATCTCTTTTGCAATTTCTTCATCTGTCGGTTGTCTACCAAGTTTAATTGTTAAAATTCCTGTAACTTTATTGAACTTATTAATAGTTTCAATCATATGTACAGGTACACGAATAGTTCTTGCTTGGTCTGCAATTGCACGAGTAATTGCCTGTCTAATCCACCATGTTGCGTATGTGGAGAATTTAAAACCTTTTTTGTAATCAAATTTCTCTACAGCCCTCATTAAACCAATGTTTCCCTCTTGAATTAGATCTAATAGCTCTAAGCCACTCTTACTATATTTTTTTGCGATACTAACAACAAGTCTTAGGTTTGCAGTAGTTAAAAGTTGTTTAGCTTCTTTATCTTTAGCCTCTATCCTTTTAGCAAGAATAACTTCTTCATCTGCTGTGAGAAGAGGAATCTTACCAATTTCATAGAGATATGATCTAATAGCATCAGTTGAGAGATTAGATTGAATAGTTTTAAGTATTCTAATCTTTTTTTCTAGAGTTAGTGTTGTGTCCGCCTTTGTTTCTTCTTCTGGTTCTAATACTTCAATATCGTTGTCCTGAACTTTTTTAAAAATTTCATCAAGAAGATCAATATCTTCTTCTATAGTTGGGAAAACCTCTAATATATCTTCTTGAGAAAGAAAACCTTGCTCCTTTCCTTTCTCTAAAAGTTTATCAATAGACTTCTGTTTCTTAGGATTTTTTGGCATATGGTTTGTGTTATAATTTTATATATATGAATAATAATAAGGACAACCAAAAGCAGTTTTTTATAGATACGATTGCAAAGTTTTGTGATAAATGTGGTAGTGCATATTCTATTGGCGATCTTGAAATTATACAAGAGAATCCAATATCGAGTATTATACACTTCTCCTGTAGTAATTGTAAAGCTAGCCATATAGCGACCTTTCTTAAACCTATGGGTATGAGTAGTAGAGTTCCAGTAAATACAGATTTGGAGATAGATGAGATAAAAAAATTTGCTAAAATGAACGAAACTTCTACTGATGAGATATTAGATCTTTACCTTTATTTAAAGGATAATAATAAGGTTAAAGTGTAGACCAGGTTATTTCAAATTCTGTATCTGATACTAAATCAAATCTTCTATTAAGTTGGTTACTAATACTTGTTAGATCATCACTTTGTACAACATTCCAATTTTCTGGATAGTTTATATTTAGTACATAGCTCTCTTTTTTAGTCCCTGGTTGTTTATAAATATTCAAATTAAAAAATACATTGTCGTTTTGTATAGTTAGAGGGAAGTATGTGCCTAAAGCACTCTTAGATACCTTATATTTAACAATCAATGTATTACTTTCTCCAGCCAATGTATTAAACCATCCTCCAACAACTTTAAATCCACCATCACTGTAAATATCATATTCGTTATTCTCCAAACCCTGAATATTTAAAAGTTTTGCACCACTAGGAATATATATTCTTGTGTAATTAATATAATCTCCCTCAGGATATGTGTTAGAAGTACTCTGATTATCTACATTAACTTCATAGGTATATGTAATTTCTGTTTCTTCAATATCAATGTCTAGATTATGATCTCTTTGTATATATAGATTAGCCTTATTTGCCCCCCAGTTCCAATCAATTAATATAGGTGCAGAGACATATTTACTATCTAACTGGCCATCCCAATTATGGGAATCTACAAATCTTGTAGCATCAGTATTCTTAAAAACTAATTGTAAATGCTTCTCATCAAGACTCTCTTCAAATACAGAGATTATCTCTTTATACTGTTGAAAATCGGAGGAGAGTAACTTAGTTACTATCTCATTAGCTAGATTAGCAAGAAATGTAGATTTTCTATCAGAACCAGGAGTAAAATCTTCATGCATTTCAAAAATTTTAGAATACATGTTTTCACTTGTTATTAATTCGCTTTCTCCTGGGACTTCAATACCTCCCCATTGATCTAAAAGCTTTTGTATAAAGGATATATCTATGGTTATTATTCCATCTAAATCATCTCCTTTACCAAGTGCTGATACAAATTTCTCCGATTCGAGCATAACGTTATATAGATCTGGATCCCAGTTTACTAAGGAGAATGAGTAGTCTGTTGTTTCTAGAGCGTTCACCAATGATTGTGGAGGTGTAAACTTCTTATTTTGAACTGTTAATGTCCCATCAGCATTGTATATATCGTCGACAAATAGTTCTCGTATCTGCCCTCCCTCTAATCCTACTATTCCATAGCTTGATATCCAGCCACCAGTACTTCGTATCTCTCCCTCGTTTTGTAGTAGTATGAGGAATCTTTTACGCTCATCGTTTCCCAAGATGTCTGGTATGAAACTTACTACAGCATTTATGGACTCTATGGAATTAGATGCTTTATCTACAAATATTTTTAAATCTAAAACGTAGTCTTGTGCCCACTTAGGGAAGTATTCAACGGTAAGAGTCGAGATTATATCGTTTGCTAGTTGTAATTTGTATGCACCATCAGAGGTTAAATAGCTATTATCCTCAATACTTTGCAAATACTCTCTATATTCTCTAGTACTAGTTGGTGTTCCACTTTCAAAATTAATAGCTGGTTCGAAATCTTGTATATACAATATTAACGGTTTTAATCCTACAAGCAAGCTTTCTCCACCATCTGTAGCATAGTCTAGACCTAGGAAAATTTTATCTGTTTCTGTAATATATATTTCTTGATTAGTAAGTTTGAATATCCAGTTTAATCTTCCTAAATTGGTCTGGATACGTCCAAGATGGTTCTCTATGGTAGAGAGATTTTTCTGTGCATCATTTAAATTGTATTCGGTAATATTTTCTTCTAATTTCTTAGAGTTTGAATATATAACAGAGCCTCCTATAGCCAAACCAATTATTGGAGAAATTAGGAAATATATTGCAAGAAAAGATAGGATTATACCGAAAACAAGTATGGAGAATTTCTTGTAATTGATTTCTGTAAAAAGCTTTTTATTACCATTCTTTACAAAAATATTTCTGATCTTATTTATAAATTTCCCTTTCTTTGTCTCAACTTCTACTGTTTTACTTTTATTGAATTCTGTATTTTCACCAGTAGGTATATCCCATTTCTGATTTATAGTTTCATAATACTCATGAATTTGGTCAATCATTGTGTTTTCTAACGTTGATTGTTGTTTCCATCCATATTTAGATGCGTTTGGTGCAGGAACATAGAGATCTTGAAGAATTAGTCTTGTATTCTCATCGGTTGTAAATTTGATGCTCTGAGCCGTTACATTCAATTCTAAGAGCTTGTAGGCTATCGATAGGGTTGTGTAGTCTGTTTTGTTGGAAAGTGATATTACTTCGCCTTTAGTCTTCTCAGAGAAAGTTAGTTTTAATATCCCATATACTGCATCACTTTCTTCTATAACGTTATGAATATCCAAACCCTCTCCAACTATCTCTATTTGATTTTTACTTACCCCATCAGAAAAGAGCTTATCAAGTTTAGGATCGGATATCTTCTCTATACCTTTACCAAGTATTGTTGCTATACGGATAATTCTAAGATTGGATTTTGTCTGATCTCTAAACTCTGCAGCTAGATTTTCACAGTATTTTTGCAATTCAATATTTGAATATGGCGCAGGTTGAGATAGGTTCTCATTATTAACTCTATTTGCAAGTTCTCGATTAAGTCTTAGAGAGGTTAATATTGATATTTTTGCTTTAAATTTCTGTGCTGTTTTTAATGAGAGATTTAGATTATCAGTTTCAACAAGAAAATCTTTGCTCTCAAGAGAATCTTTGGAAAGTAGAGGGTCATTTAAGTTGTAGTAGAGATAGTCAACTCTTCCTATATCTTTTAAGAATGTTGAAGCATTATTGAAATTGATAAAAGTTACATCTCCATCTTTTTTTAGTTGATTAGCGAATTTTTTACTTTCAGATGTGAATTTATCAATTATTACAACTTGGCTGCCTTGTTCTAGTAGGGTTTTAGCTAAAAGAAAACCTAAATAGTTTCCCCCATGAACTATGATGGATACTGGATTTTGTGATTTAACTTTAAACTTACCTGTTTTATTCATTTCCTGTAGTTTCAAAAGTTATCGGTATTGGAAATAGATATGCTTTTACATTGAGTAGATAACCATCTTCTATGAGAATTGGGATTGTTAATGTGTCATAGTTATCTGCAGAAACCTCTAGCTCATATTCTTTTGCTGTTAAGAGCTTTGCTATTACCGGTGTTTTTTTAACATACTCCCCATCTAGGTATGCCTTGCTATCGTCTATATCGCATAGAATTGATAGCTCTCCTTGGTTTTTGTCGAGATTGTTTTGTGCTGTGTAATACAGTATAGCTCCATGGAGGACTCCAGCAGGTCCAATCTCAAGCTCTATTCTTGATGTCGTATTTTTTGTAAGGATCACATTAAAGGATTCTGTTTGATAGAACTCTTCACTATCAGAGATTTTATCCAACTCTATGTTATATTCTCCAGGGGTAAGGTCGTTTATAGTTAGTGGTGTTTCTCCATACTCTTCACCATCAATATATACTATTGCTTTACCATTTATAGTTATAACTTCTAGTATGGTATTTTTATATAAACGATTTACAAGTGGAATTTTGTTAATAATTCCATCAACTGGTAAAAAATATATTAGTATGGAAGTTACAATTATTGCCAGTATGACAATAAGGACAGTTTTAAACTTTTTCATACAATCATTATATTGAATATACTTATTTTTGTCTATTTAGTAAGAGTATTTTGACTCTGGAGATTCTCCTTCTTTTTCTTTCTGTTTTTTATTTGCTTTATTATTTATTAAAACAATGAGGAGAAGTAGTACTGCTAGACCAAATATAACGGAGAAATATCTCATTGCTCCTGTAGTAGCAATAGCTATAGAGCCAAATAGTAATGCAATTGAAGTTTCTACAAGAAGGACTTGTAGTCTAGATAAATTTAAAGAGAGTAGTCTGTGGTGGAAATGGGTAGCATCATTAATTTTTAGTAATTCTTTTATAGATTTTGGTTTATGTATTATTATTCTTCTAATTTCTACAAATACTGCATCCAATATTGGTAATCCAAGAAGCATGATCGAGGTGGAGATTTTAGCATCAACTATTAGTGCTAATAGGGCTATTAAAAAGCCATATATAGATTTCCCAGATGATCCAGACATAATTTTCTCTGGTGGTACTGCATAGAATAGGAATGCTAGTAATGATGCACTCATTGCTATAGAAATTGTCGAGGTAAATTCTGAAACTGTTCTTACTGCCAACACAAATATTAATGTGAAAATTACTCCAGAGTAACTTTCTAATAGTCCTGGTGATCCACCTATCCATTTAACGGCATTTAAGCAAAGAATTAACCAGAACATCAAAAATATATCCCCTGGTAGTGCTATTGAAAATGGTATTGAGAAAACATTAAATTTAAGCGTGTATGCAGATAGATTTAATATCTCTTGATCTATTATCCCTATACTAGAAAGATCTATTATTGAAATTGCGATAATAAATGCTGCGAGTATTTGATATCCAAATTGTATTCGGGAATCTAAATTATAGATATCATCTAATGTTGAACCGATTATTAAAACAGCTAAAGCAAGTAAAATTGGTCCAGTAAATGCATTTATTTGGAAACTTAAAAGTGTAATTATTAAGGCTGGTAAAGTAACTGCTAACCCTCCTAAACTTGGAGTTTCTACTTTGTGCATAGCTTTTTCTGGGTTATCGAAATCCTTTCCTCTTTGTTTTTGTAGAGGTTTATATGTAGCCCCGAGGGACCATGCCAGCTTTCCAATAAGGGGAGTTAATAGAAATGTAGCTAAAAAAGCAATCAAGACTATCGGTATAAAAGCTATATATTTTGATAAAGTCGGATTATTAATTAAATTAGCAGAATGCTCTGTTAATTTAGTAAAAAACTGAGTTGGTATAGCATAATCCATTTTAGTATGTATCAATTAATCTAATAAGCGCTAATGTTGCAACAGTAACTGCTAAAAGCATAGTCCAAAGAAGTGTATTAGCGAGATTTCTTTCCTTATTGTAATACCTATTTGAAAAGATTACACCAACTATTATTAAAACTAATGAAATAGCTGGCACTAGATAGATAAATTCTCTTTTTGCCAAGGTCATATCTGCATCAACAAATATTTGGAAAATTGGAATCTGTGTTGGTAAAAGTGAGAATTTTTCTATTATGGTATATATCTGTGTTGCAAGTAGGGAGATAGATATAATTATGGTGAACCAGACCCAGTTGCTTTTTGTATATCTTCTTATATCCCATTTAGCTCTAAATAGTTCAAAACGGTTCTTGTATTTTGCTATTCCACTAAAGAGAGATTGCTTTAGGCTGAGCTTAAGTTGATCATCTTTCTCTTCTTTCTGTTTTGACATGGTTTATTATATCAAGAGTGTTGCAATATTGACACATAGTCATCTAACTCTAACTCTGTTGCTCTTTCATTATTTATATTTTCTGGAATTTTATATCCGTAAGTAGATAGGTTGTTTTTCAATGTTTTCCTAGGCATTTTAAAAGATCTTTGTATTAATATTTCTAAATCCTGTTTATTTATACTTCCTAAGTGATTATTTGGTATAAATTTAACAAAAGAACTTGTAACTTTAGGTTTAGGATTAAAACTCCCAGGTTTGATGTCAAAAAGTATTTTAAAATCAGCATATATTTCTCTTGTAAATCCTAGTTCGTTTTTATTTCTATTTAAATATTTCTCTGCCACCTCTTTTTGAATTATAAAAAATGCAGGATTTTTAAATGTTTCCGATTTTAAAATTTTGTCTATAATCTCTTTACTCACATTAAATGGCAAGGAACCAAAGTATGTAGTTTCAAAATTTGATGTCTTATAATCTAAAAAATCTAAATTATATAACTCAATATTTTTGTAATTATTTTGTAATAATTGGAATAGATTATTATCTTTTTCTATCAAAGTAAGTGGAATTGTAGTTCCATAAAACACCTTAGTAAAGGCACCTTTTCCAGGTCCTATCTCTGTAATGTGTTTTGGCTTGCTATCAATAACTATAGTAGTAATTTTCTCTATTACACCACTATTGACCAAGAAGTTTTGTCCTAGAGAACGCTTTGCAGTTACTCTGTTCTGAAATCCCATATATTATCTTTTTTAAAATATTCTTTCTTACAATTTGTACATACTGCCTTTGTTTTATCAATTATCATCTCATGTTTACAACTTGGACATACTAGAAGATCGTCTAATCGTATATATGCAGGAGATTTCTCTTTTTTATGTAATCTCTCTTTAAAAAATATACTTGGAGAGATATCTGTTTTAGCAAAAAAATGTTGAAAAACCTTCTCTAGAATAACTAAAATCTTTGTTCCGAAGATCTTTTTAAGTAGTGGAATTCTAAAATATGAACACCCCTGTTTTTTCTCTAATTGAAAACCTTCTTCTTTTAGTAGATTCTCAATATATTTACTGTGATAGTTTAAAAATGGAACTCCATCTCCTTTTGCACCTTCAAGGTTAATAGTAGGTTGTTGATATGGTTCTAAGCTATTTATCTCTTTATCTCTATGTAAAATAGCCTTAACTCTTGCTTTAATATGTTTTTTGTTTGCAAATTCTTGTATATAAACACCATCATTTTTTAATATTCTAGCAACCTCTTTAAAATACTCTTTCTGTTTATCAATATGATGTAAGACTCTTACCATTAAACCACCATCAAATGAACTATTTTTGAATGGAAGTTTGTAAGCATTTGCTGCTATAAGGATAAGATTGGGATATTTGTCAGTCATTATTTGGTAATTCTTTTGTAATGTTTTAAGAGAGTAGTCTATGATTACTGCATTTTGGAATTTCCCTGCATAGCAATCAGCTAATCTTCCATATGATCCTCCAATATCGATAAACCATTCCCCCCTCTCATTATTTAAGAATTTGTTTAAAACATAATGTTCAGAAATATTCTCATATTGACGGTCTTTCCAATATGTTGAATAATCGTAATCATATCCGTCATAATTAACTATCTCCTGTTTCATTTTTCTTTTCTTGGGTTAATTTAAGAAATTGTTTTAAGAGTCTCTCACTTTCTTTATTATCATGTCTAGTTTCTGCTATTGCTATTTCTTTTTCAAGTTCTCTCTCTTTATTTTCATAATAATCTTTTTTGATTAGATTATAAAGTTTATACATATCATCCTTTTCATCTAGTTGAGAGAAATGAAATATTGCATCTTCAATATACTGTTTAAAATCTTCTTCTAAAAGCAGTTTCTTAGTTACGTTTTTATGAGATTTAATAAATTTCAAGATTTTATTTATATTTGTATTTATAAAATACTTTAAATCGAAATCTTCTGGAATTGTGATCTCTTCATGTACAAGTAATAGGGCTAGCATCTTCTCTTCTCTAGATATATTGCTATGAGACTTATTATTACTTTTTTCTTCGTTAAAGCTATTAAAATGTTCTCCATCTAAAACTCTTTTTCTAAGATCTCTTATTACTTCTTCCTCAAAGAAATGTGTATTTGTTAAGGATTTTAGATATATAGATCTTAATGACTGACTGGAAATCTTCTCTAAAGTCTCTTGTACCCAATTTAATACAGTATTTATATCACTGTAATTAGATGGGTTTTTATCTTCGATCTTTTTGCTTAGTAAAAATGAAAATAAATCTGTTTTATTTTTGATTAAAGTCTTCAGCTTCTTAGGATTATCTTGGAGCATTTCGTCAATGTCTTTATATGGATTTACAGAAGCCCCGTAGGCTTGTAGATTCAATTGTGATATTAGAATTAAAGCTCTTTGCATCGCTTCCTGTCCAGCTGAGTCACTAT
This sequence comes from Candidatus Dojkabacteria bacterium, assembly GCA_028694805.1. Classification (GTDB taxonomy): domain Bacteria; phylum Patescibacteriota; class Dojkabacteria; order SC72; family SC72; genus WOZL01. Next base: position 10,799 of record JAQVKD010000010.1, on the reverse strand, counting down.
CAAAGATAAAGAGGAAGTTTTTAGTTAATTTAGAAAGATTTTTAAGTTGATCAATTGTTAATGCTGTGCCAAGTGGTGCTACAATATTCTCATATCCAAACTGATGTGCTGATATTACATCTGTTTGTCCTTCACAGAATATAACAAGATTTTCTTTTCTAATTGCTTTTCTAGATTCATACTGACCAAAAACATTCTCTTTTTTATGGTATATAGGTGTTTCTGGAGTATTCATATATTTAGGTCCTCTATCATTTCCAGGTAATATCCTTCCTGAGAAACCAATAACTTTTCCTGAAGTGGATCTTATTGGAAACATTATTCTTTTGAAAAATTTTGTTCTTAATTTACTATTTTTTAGTGTAAATAGTCCTGAATCTAGAAGCTCTTTTTTATTAAATTTGGTATCTCCAGATTGTAGGTATTCAAGTAATGTAAAATCTCCTGGTGCATATCCTACGGCGAATTTATATATGCTGTTTTTGTCAAATCCTCTCTTATCAATATATTCTGTTGCCTCTTTATTTTTTTTAAGCTGAGTGTAGTAGTATCTTCCTGCCAGTTTATTTATTTCATAGAGCTTCGCAATGTGGGAATTTACTTTAGGTTTTTTTAGCTCTACACCAGCTTCTTTAGCTAATTTCTCTAATGTTTCTGGGAAATCTATACCCTCTATTTTTTGAACAAAATTGAAAATATCTCCTGCTTCTCCACAGCCAAAGCATTTATATCTTTGTAATTCTGGACTAACTATGAAAGATGGTGTCTTTTCAGTGTGGAATGGACAGAGTCCTTGGTAGTTCTTTCCTGCAGGTTTTAACTCCAAATACTTACTAATCTGATCAACAATATCTAATCTGTTTCTTATCTCTTCTATTTGTATACGGTTTTCGTCCATGCCGTATTATACCAATTATTCGCAGTTTATTTGATTTTCCTCTACGATTGTACAATCAAGTGATCCTACGCTATTACTTCCTCTATTGATTTTTAACTCTTCATCATTAAAATATATCTTTGTGCTATTGATAATTCCTGTTGTTAGAGTAAAGGTGTTCTCTACCTCATACTCATATTCGTCTCCAACTTGTAAGATTTGAGAAATTTGATTTGTTTTATCTACATTTAGTTCTACCCAAACAGATGAATTTACTATTTCTAATTTAACAATATTTTTTATCTGTTCCTCTTGATCTTGAATTTCTTCTTCCTGTGGCGCTTCATAGTTAATTGTTAGTGTTTCAATACTTTCCTGTGTGCTATTATGCTTTTTAACTAATACCGTAATTAGGTTTATCCCAGGATTTAAAGTTACATCGTATTTAAATTCTCCATTAGTATTAACTTCTACGGGAGTATCATTTATGAATACAGAATTATTTATATCAGATGATCCTGCAACTTGTACTGTTTCTGTAGTTACAGTTGAGTCATTTTCAGGTGATTGCAATTTAATTTCTGGAGGGCTTTGAAATCGATATATTTGATATCCAATATATGAGAGTATTAATACTAAAAAAATAACTGACAATATTATTGCGATAAGTTTTGGTGTAAATTTTATAACTGTTTTACCTTTCTTTGTTTCACGTTCGGTCGAAAATTTCTTTTCGATTTGAGGTTGACTTCGACGATATATGGCAAGTATTTTCTCCTCGTTTAGATTTAAGTATTTTGTATAGATTTTGATAAAACCTTGTGCATGAATTGGTGAGTCAAATTTATCAAAGTCATTTGATTCGATATATTTTAAAAATCGTGGTTGAATCTTTGTATCTAGAGATATCTGCTCGATAGTTTTATTTAGACTTTCCCTCTTTTTTCTAACTATTTCTCCTACTGTTATCATGTTGTTAGTATACCAGAAAGAGCTATTCTTCAAAATCGTTAGAAGAGGCTTTAATTATCTGTTCTGCGCTACTTACTAAAACATCTCTTGGTTTTGATCCATCTTGTGGTCCTATTGCACCAGCTTTCTGTAATTGATCCATTAATCTTGCTGCCTTGTTATATCCAATTCTTAATCTTCTTTGTAGATATGAGGCAGATGCTTTTCCTGCTGCTATAACAATATTAAGAGCTTCTTCAAATTCGGGATCTCTTTCTGATGATGTTTCTCCAGATGTGGAAGTTGGACCCTCTTCAATAGCTGTGGTTAATTCTTCTGAATATTCTATATCATCATCAGAGACCTGCTCTTTTATGAATTTGATAATACTGTCTGTATCTTTTGTATCTGTAAATGTCCCCTGTATACGTATAGACTTTGGAGTCATATTATCTTTGTAAAGCATATCCCCATTTCCTAAGAGTGTCTCTGCTCCTATTTGGTCTAAGATAATTCTTGATTCCATAGCTGTGGCTACAGCAAATGCCACCCTCCCAGGTACGTTAGCTTTAATTAAACCGGTTATAACTTGAACTGTAGGTCTCTGTGTGGCAAGAATAAGGTGGATTCCAACAGCTCTTCCCATTTGTGCAAGTCTTTGTATTTTTGACTCAACATCTGTTCCAACTGTAAGCATAAGATCAGCCATTTCATCTATTATCACTACAATATATGGCATTGCGCTATATCCTAGTTGCTTATTATATTCAGTAATTTTCTTAACATGTGCCTGTTTTAGTATTCTATATCTCTTATTCATCTCTTCTATGCACCATTGCAGAGCATTAGATACCAATTCCATATCTGTAATTACTGGATTAAGAAGGTGTGGTAGTCCATTATATAGAGAAAGTTCTACCATCTTAGGATCAACCATTAGGAATTTAACTTCATCTGGAGTTTTTGTATAGAGTAAACCTGTAATTATAGAGTTAACACCTACTGATTTACCAGTTCCTGTTGCACCTGCTACAAGTAAATGTGGTATTTTTGCTAAATCTTTAATTATGCTTCTACCAGTAATGTCTTTTCCTAAAAGTAATGGTAGTTCATACAGATTTTCTTCATTTTTTAATTTCTGAACCATATCTTTTGCATATACATAGTTAGGCATAGGATTTGGAATCTCTACCCCTATATATGATGTTCCTGGAATTGGAGCTTCAATTCTTACAGAGGAATTTTGTGAAGCTAAAGCTAAAGCTAAATCGTTTCCAAGATTTTTTATCTTCGATACCTTTGTTCCAACGGATATACTAAGTGAGTATCTTACTACGGTTGGTCCAATTGCTATCTGTACAACTTTCCCTTGTATTCCGAAACTTTTTAGTGTTTGTTCAATTATTAGGGCATCCTTTTTATACCTATCCTTATTTTGTGATTGTCTTTCAGGTTCTTTTAATAGGTCTAACGTAGGAAATACCCAATCTGTATACTTAGGAGCCCTTGGCTGCATATCATCTTCTGAATCGACATTATCTGTACTTATATCGTCAAAAGTCTTCTGTCGAGAGCTGTTTTCTATATATTGCTCCTCTTGTGGTTGTTCTATCTCAATTTCTTTTTGTTTTTCTTCTGTAGTTTCTATTGGAATTTCATCTTCTCCTGTCTTTATAACTAACTCTTCTACGCGTTTCTCGTCGGAAATTTCTTCTTTTGTTTGATCCCCCTTAAAGAAGTCTTTTAACGAGAACTTAGGTTTTACTTCAGAATCAGTGACTAGGTCACTTATCTGTTCTAATGTAGTGTCAGTAATTAAAGAAAAAGCGACAATTAGAATTAGAAGGATAATGATTATTTCAATAAATTGTCCAACAATTCCAAGTAAAAATAGATGAATCTCCCTTCCAAGGATTCCTCCAGAATTAGAAAGCTCCACAATATCACTCATTTTATCTGGATCCATCCATATCGCTAGTAATGTTGCAATTGCAAATGCAGCAATTACTAATCCTACACCCTGTTTTGTAGATTTAAATTTCTTTCCTTTGGTTATTAAATTTAATGCGAAGTATAGAGTTGGTAATCCAAATACTATTGAAGAGAATCCAAAAAATTGTCTAACCTGATCAAATACTACGGTCGATTGATTAACAAATGGTGTTATTATTAGTATTAAAGCGATAACGAAGAGTAGCATTCCAGATGCTATTTGTGTTTCTGTACTTTTAATATTGATATTTTTACTTTTCTTTTTTTTGCGGGGCATTGTGTTTTATTATACCTAATTTAATGATTGATTTCCTTAAAATTTTCTATTATCATTATTAACTATATAAATATTAATATCAATTTGTCAAAAAACCTTTGACTCAAAGCGAAAATTATGTTAAACTACCCGGTGTTAGTTTTAATTTGCTTTAATTAAAGCGATTTTCAATCAATCACTATATCATATTTTGGTTGAATTATCGCTAAAGAATGTAATTTATAACCTATAATCACTACATTATGATAAATCCCAAACGCAATAGTGCTTCAAGAATAAACTTAGGAAAGCATTATTCTGGAGATTTTGAGTTTCCAAACCTGATCGAAGCCCAGGTTAAATCTTTCCAGGATTTTTATGAGAATGGATTCAAAGATCTTTTCAGTGAAATTACACCAGTAAAAGACACTATGGAAAAGATGTGGACCCTAAATTTTAAATCATTTAGGTATGGTGAACCATACAGGGATATTGAAGAGGCCTTATCAAAAGGCCTTTCTTATGAAGTCCCAGTATATGCAACTGTACAGTTGTTAAATAATAAGACTGGGGAAATTAAGGAACAGGAGATTTTTGTTGCTGACCTCCCCGTCATGACAAAGGATGGGGTTTTTGTTGTTAATGGTGTAAGAAGGGTTGTTACTCATCAGATTGTAAGAGCAGAGGGTGTATTGTATGAAGAATCTGATAAAACACCATTGAGAACAATATATAAAGTAAGAATTATGCCTGGTAAAGGTCCATGGTATGTGATGGATGTTAATAAGCACAACGTTATCTCTATGAGAATTCTTCCTAAGAGACCTAAGGTTCTAATTACAGAATTCCTTAGAGTTTTAGGATATGAAACTGATGAAGAGATTAGAAAGCTTTTCAAAGATGTTGATACAAACGAGGAGTATAAATATATTGATGCTACACTTGCTAGAGATTTTACTACTAATAAAGAGGAGGCAGTCATCAGTATATATAACAAACTTAGACCAGATGAATCTGTAACTTTAGAAAGTGCTGAAAAATATATTAAGAGTAATTTCTTTAGTAAGAGAAGGTTTGATTTAGGCAAAATTGGTAGATACCAATTAAATAGAAAATTAGGTACAACATATGATGTTAATAATGAGGATGAATGTGTATTGTATCCAGAGGATATCATATTAATAGTTAAGAAATTAATAAGGGTTAATAATGGAGAAGATGCTCCAGACGATGTAGATCACCTATCTAACAGAAGAATAAGAAGTGTTGGAGAGGTTCTATCTAGACAATTAAATCCTAGTGTTAGGAGATTAGAGAAGAATATTAAAGATAAAATGAGTCTTTATGGTAATGATGCTAAGGTTACTCCATCTATGTTGGTTGGAACTAAACCAATAGCTGCATCAATTCTCTCATTCTTTGGATCAAACCAGCTATCTACCTTCATGGATCAGACAAACATTCTTTCTGAACTTGAGAATAAGAGAAAGGTAACTGCTGCAGGCCCAGGAGGTATTACAAAAGAGAGGGCAACATTCTCTATCAGAGAAGTTCACACATCACAGTATGCTAAATTTGATCCTGTGACTAGTCCTGAGAGTGCTAATATTGGTGTCGTTACACAATTAGCCATGTTAGCTCATATAAATGAATTTGGCTTTCTTGAAGCTCCATATAGAATCGTACGTAAAGAAGTGTCTAACAGCAAAAAAGATTTGGAAGGAAGAATTTTGAATGAAGATATTAAGAGTATAGGGAAAGATGGAGATAAGGTTGAAGGTGCAATATTAGACAAACTTTTAAAGAAAACAGATATTAAGAAGATTAAAGTTAAGCCATTTATTTCACAAGATCTAGAATATTTAGATTCAAAAGATGAAGAGTCTATGTATATTGGGCCAGCATCTGTTGATATTGATGATGATGGAAATATTGTATCTGCACTTGTTCCTGTTAGGCATGATGGTGACTTCTTACTTGAAGATGTTAATAATCTTACACATGTAGATGTTCTTACATATCAACAAGCAGGACTTGGTATGTCTTTAATACCATTTGTTTCTCATGATGAATCAATGCGTGCATTAACTGGTTCTAACATGCAGAGGCAGGGAGTTCCTCTTCTAAAACAGGAAACTCCATTAATCGGTACAGGTATGGAGGAGATTGTTGCTAAGCAATCTGGATGGGGAATATTTGCTGAGGAAGATGGTGAAGTTTTACATTCTGATGCAAATAGATTAAGTGTTCAATATAAGAAGGCAGGGTTAAGGGATTACATGCTTACAACATTCCATAGAACTAATGATAATACCTGTTTTAGTCAGAAACCAATTGTTGAACCGGGTGAGAAATTTAAGAAAGGAGATATTTTGGTTGATGGACCTACAATGATAAATGGAGAGCTTTCAGTTGGTACAAATATTAGAGCAGCCCTTATGTTCTATGAGGGTTTCAACTATGAAGACTCTGTAATTATCTCAGATAGAATTGTTACAGATGATATTCTTACATCTATTCATATTAGAGAATATGAAGCAGAGGTAAGAGATACAGAACTTGGACCTGAAATGATTACTGCTGATATACCACATGTAAGTGATAGGATACTTCAGAAGTTAGATATAGATGGAATAGTTAGAGAAGGTCTAAAAGTAAAGGGTGGAGATATTTTAGCTGGTATTGTTGCTCCAAGAGGAGAAAAAGAACTTACTGCAGAAGAAAGATTGCTAAGAGCAATTTTTGGAGAATCTGCAAGTGATGTAAGAGATAACTCACTTAGAGTTCCTCATGGAGAAGGTGGTATTGTGATTAGAACTCAAAGACTCTCTTCTGAGAAGGGTGATAAATTAGCTCCTGGTGTATTGGAAAAAGTTACTATCTGGGTAGCTGATACAAAGAAACTTGACTATGGAGATAAAATATCTGGTAGACATGGAGACAAAAATACTGTTGCCGCCATTAGGCCTGTTGAAGATATGCCATTTACTGAAGATGGTGAACCAGTAGATATTGTTCTTACACCTACATTCCTAAAGAGAATGAACTTAGGTCAAGGTGAAGAAGTCCCATATGGAAGGTTTGCAAAACTCCTAGGTGAGAATTTGGCATTCCCAGTATTTGAGAAAATCGATGAGACCTGGCTAGAGGATGAGATGAAAAAGAATGGGTATAATATGGATCAGAAGCTTGATCTATACGATGGTAGAACAGGAAAGAAATTCCCAAGAAAAATTACTGTAGGATATAAGTATGTTATCAAATTACACCATATAGCTGATGAAAAAGTTCATGCTAGATCTACTGGACCATATACTGCTGTAACTCAACAGCCATTGGGTGGTAAAGCACAAATGGGAGGCCAGAGATTCGGTGAGATGGAAGTTTGGGCATTAGAATCTCATAGCGCACCATATGCATTACAAGAGATGCTAACAATTAAATCTGATGATGTTAAAGGCAGATCCATGGCATATAAAGCAATTATCCATGGAGAGAAGATAGAGACTACAAATGTTCCAGAATCATTCAAAGTATTGATTAGTGAACTAAATGCTCTATGTCTAAATATGGATTTAATTTCAACTAAACCTGTAGAGGAGGAGGTAGAAGACAATGAATAAAAGAAATAAATATGCAGATTTTGATGCTCTCAAATTAACACTAGCTTCCCCAGAGCAAATTTTAGATTGGTCATATGGAGAAGTTACAAAAGCTGAGACAATCAACTATAGAACATTTAAAGCAGAACCAGATGGACTTTTCTGTGAAAAGATATTTGGTCCTACAAAAAACTATGAATGTTACTGTGGGAAATATAAAAAGATTAGATATAAGGGAATAGTATGTGATAAGTGTGGTGTCGAAGTAACTACAAAGGATGTGAGAAGAGAAAGAATGGGTCATATTAAATTGGCTGTTCCTGTAGCACACGTTTGGTTTGCTTATGGAGTACCAAACAAAATGTCTATAGTTCTAAATATGCCTCATAAGAAACTTCTTTCCGTTATTTACTATACGAGATATATGGTAATCGATATTGATAATGAGAAGAGAGATGAAACTATAGAAAAGGCTCAGGCTATGAAAAAGGATGAAATTGCTGCATTGAATAAGGAATTAGAGGAAGATCTAAATGTAGAGACAGAGATGTTTGATGAAGATATAAAATCTGCAAAGAAAGATGGATCGGATGAGTTTAAGATTAATCAATTAGAGCATAAAAAGAAACAAAGCTTAGCAAAAATTAGAAGAGAATATGCTGAAAGAGAAGAAGAGTTTGAATCATATTTTGATAAATTAATAAAAATTCTTGAAACTGCAGAGATAGGAACTATTCTTACAGAAGATGAATATGTTGATCTTGAAGATAGAGGATTACTATTTTTTGATGCAAAAATGGGTGCAGAGGCTGTTAAGAAGCTTCTTGCGGATATAAATATCGAAGAAGAAGTCGAGAAATTAAGAAAAGATAGTAAAAATCAGAAGGGAACTAAGAAAGCAGCTACTATTAAAAGGCTTCAGTATTTAGAAGGTTTTCTTTTAAATGATATGAGTCCAACATGGATGGTTATGGATGTACTTCCAGTTTTACCTCCAGAGTTAAGACCTATTATCCCTCTATCAGGTGGTAAATTTGCAACATCTGATCTTAATGACTTGTATAGAAGAATTATTAATAGAAATAACAGATTAGCAAGATTAATAGAAATAGGGGCACCAGAAGTTATTCTTAGAAATGAAAAGAGAATGCTTCAAGAGTCAGTCGATGCTTTGATTGATAACTCTCACAGACCATCTAAACCAATGCTTAATAGTAAGAGATTACCATATCAGTCATTAACAGATGATCTTAGGGGGAAGAAGGGTATTTTCAGAAAAAATCTTCTTGGTAAAAGAGTTGATTACTCTGGACGTGCTGTAATTGATGTAGATCCAAATCTAAGACTTGACCAGTGTGGACTTCCTAAAGCTGTTGCCTTAGAGATGTTTAAACCTTTTGTTATTCATGAGTTGTTAGAAGCTGAAGAAGCTCCAAATATAAGAATTGCAAAGGAAATGATTGATAATGAGGAAGAAATAGTATGGGACTTATTAGAAAAAGTTATAGATGGGAAACCAGTACTACTTAATCGTGCTCCTACATTACATAAATATAGTATCCAAGGATTCTATCCTAGATTGGTAGAAGGTGATGCTATCAGAATTCATCCATTGGTTTGTAAAGCTTTTAATGCAGACTTCGATGGAGATCAGATGGCTGTACACGTGCTTCTAACAGACGAGGCTATTGAAGAGGCTAAGAAAACAATGATGGCTTCTTCAAATATTGTAAATATTTCTAATAGTCAGGTTCTTGCTACACCAAGTAAAGATATGCTTTTAGGTTTCTATATGATGACTGACATGAATGAAGTTGAAAAACCAAGAATGTTTGCTTCAGCAGATTTAGCAATAAAGGCATATGAAAGGGATGTAATTGATGTAAATGAAGAGATTCTAGTAAAGATGGATGACCAGGTTATAAGTACTTCTGTTGGAAGAGTTATATTTAATAATATCCTTCCAGAAGGATATCCATTTATAAATGATAGAGTAAGTGTTAAAACAATTAGAGAAATCTCTAGTGATATAAAAGATAACTATGACTGGGAAGTATTAGTAGAGACATTAGATAATCTTAAAGCTTTAGGATTTAAGTTTGCTACTGACATTGGTTTTACTATGGCTCCTGAGGATTGTAATATTGATTTTGATCTTCAAACTAGAATAAAAGAAATGGAAGAGAAGGATGAGCAACTTCAGGATAACTACCTACAAGGATTAATTACAGAAAAAGAGAAAATCAATCTATCAACTACTATGTGGAATGATTTTGCAAAAGAATTGGCTGATGAAGCATGGGAAAAGCTTGATAAAAATAATCCAATATATGAAATGGTTGAATCTGGTGCTAATGGTGGTAAGATTCAGGCAAGACAGGTTTTAACTATCAAGGGTATGGTTAGAGATTCTAGAGGTAACTGGGTTCCACTTCCCATTAAAGGAAACTATAGAGATGGTCTTAGCGCATTTGAATACTTTGTTGCTGCTAATGGTGGTAGAAAAGGTATTGCAGATAGATCTCTAAGAACTTCTTCAACTGGTTATCTTACTAGAAAACTCGTAGATGTTGCACATGATGTAATAGTTCGTGATGATGATTGTGGTTATGATGGTGAAGGTTTGATTATTAAAAGAGATGATGAAAGGAGAATGGATTTCAAATCAAGAATATTTGGAAGAGTTCTTGCACAGGATGTAAAGGATGGAAAGAAAGTTATAGTAAAGAAGAATGAAGCTATCACTAAAGAAATTGCAGATATTATAGATGATTTAAATGTAGATGAGATTTATGTTAGATCTCCTATACTTTGTAAATCCCCTTACGGTATGTGTGCAAAGTGTTATGGATTGAACTTAGAGAATGGCAAACCTATCGATACCGGTAGAGCAGTCGGTGTTATTGCTGCGCAGTCTATTGGTGAACCTGGTACACAGATGACTATGCAAACATTCCATAAAGGTGGTGTCGCTTCAGTTGATATCACTCAGGGAGTTCCTAGAATTGAAGAGCTTTTCGAAGCTAGAAAACCTAAGGCAGAAGCTGAAATAGCATCTGTATCAGGAAAGGTTCATATAGAATATGCTGAGGATGATTCTGCTACAGTTATAATTACTGGT
>JAQVKD010000039.1 GCA_028694805.1 Candidatus Dojkabacteria bacterium | reverse complement strand
AAGAAGGGTGGAGAGAAGGCTAGGAGTAATGCTAGAGAGGTATTAGAAGAGGTAGAAAAGGCTATGGGAATGAGGTTTGTGTAATGTTCTAGATTCTCTAGTTATTGAAAATAATACTATAGGGTGATATAATAGAGTAGATAATTAAATACTGCTCTTTTAATGTTTTTCCATAAATATTTATAGATAGAAGTGATATAGATTGAGGTATATAAATACTTTAAATATGTCGCTTTTATCTTATGATGAAAGATTGACAGTACGTTTACAAACAAAGAGGAGGAGGAACTAAAAGGAGAAAATCATGAGTAAAACAGAGAAATTTCAGAAAATTCTTGTCTTTTTAGCTTTAACCTTAGTTTTATTGGGATCTTTTGTTCCAGCCCACCCGGTTTATGCTGATGGCCAGGATCCAGTATCATTGGAGGTCTGTGTGACCTGGGGTAGAAAGCCCGATACTATGGTTGCAGGCCTTCATATATGGTTGCCCGATACAATTGGTATTGTAGGGAAAGAGATTCAGTTCAATCTTGTTGGACAGAATAATCCAAACTACACCCGGTTTGGCAACCTTGAGAAGTTACCTGGGAATCAGTTGTATCTTGTCCCTGAAGGATTTGTGTCTGATTGGTCGAAGAAGAGTATTCCTTTGACTAATACTCCACAAACTTTAACTATCACAGTTTGGGATTACGATGGATCCGAATCGACAACACTTATTTACCAAATACCAAGTGTTGAACAAGCCATCGAGGGTATTCAAAACAGTGTTTACGGACCCTGTTTGGGCGACTGGTATAATTAGTTTCAAAAAAAACAAACAAAAACGATAACCATGTTATCGTAAACCTCCTCTCTCTTTGTTTGTTTTTCCATATAGAATTCTTAGCGTATTTTAATAGGTATATCAGAACTAATAGATAAGTTTGTTAATAGTTTTTTATAATTATCTATCAAGTTCCATGTTATATTACCCATTTGGGATTCTTTAAAACCGAACTTATTATATGCCTTTTTCCAATAACAATTCTTCAGAATTTCTAACATTTCATTATTAATATTTAAAGTATCTCTTAAGAACATATCTATATTAAAAGTATTCTCAAATATTAATTTATAAGTATATGAAGTATAGAATGGTGCGTAATCAACGGAATGTTTTGAGTATTTATAATCTTCAAGTGGAGCTATTGGAACAAGAAGAGTTATTGGATGGTCTTTAGTCCATTTTTCTTTAAATAGTGTAGGATGATCAATACAACATGTAACATCTACCTGTTGTCCATCTATTAAGAAATCAAAATGCCCAAGAAAATCTTCCTTTAATGTCGCTGGACGTATAGATAATTTGTTTTTTAGGGCAATATAGAAAAGAACCTCTGCACTAATTCCTGGAGGAGGAGTTCCTTCTGATGATAGAATTAAATTTTTTGTGTAATCATATAGAATTTCTCTTTCAAGTATAAAGTCGTCTGGTATTTCTGTTATATTAGATTTTTCATATGATTCTATTTCAGAGAGCGCTGAATAATAGATTTGAGATCCATTTATTTCTTGTACTTCTAAAGTTGTTGTTAATGTATCGTTATCCAAAGTGAACAATCTTACATCCTATAAAAATATTTGTGAAGTCTTAATCTTTAAAATCAATCTCTGGTTCACCCCCTATATATTCAGGATGTATAACATATATATCTAATAATGCTTTATGTATAGCTAATATCTCTCTACCTTTATAATATATTTCTCCTGAGTAATCATACTTAGTAGCAGAATATCCTGTACTACTCACTCCCAACTCATTACATGTGAATATTGCTCTTGATAAATGATATCCTTGTGATATTAATATAGCCTTATCTATACCCCATATATTCTTAGCTCTTGCACATGTATCATATGTTCTTAATCCTGCAAAATCTCTTACTACATCTTCATATGGTATATCTTTTGTATATACCAAGTAATCATACATAGCCTGTGGTTCATTATATTCTGTATCTGAGTTATCACCAGAGAGTAGGAAACTTTCGACTTTACCTTCATAGTAGAGTTCGGATGCAGTATCTAGTCTGTCTTTAAGCATATCATTTGGAGTACCATCTGTTTTTAATCCAGCACCAAATACAATAGCGACAGTGTATGTAGGTATATCAGATATGTCTGTATATATTCTATTTCTACCGTACTGGAGTATGACGATGGGGATTGTTATAAAGTAGATTATTAACATTGAAAAGAATATTAACAATGTTTTTAGTAATTTTTTCATTGTTAATAATAGTATATTGTTTGAGGAAAAGAAAATGGAACTTGTAATTTTGTGCGATATTGGGGGTGAGGGTCCAAACCCGATGATTTTGGACTGTCCCAATAAAGTACTCCATTACAAGTTCCTTATCGAAGCGTTATACCCTAACTGAGGAGAAAAAGAAAAAAGAGCAAGTTAAGGTTCCTAACACCTCGTAGTTTTAAGAATTAACCTGGAATTAACACAGGATTTAAATCTAGAATAGAATTCTATCATTTCCTATAGTTATCTTCAAATGGCCTGATGTATAATATATTAATAATTTAAAATACAAACTAATGAAAGAAACCAAAAATCTTACACTATGTTTTTTAATTGATGGAGATAATATATGTTTAGCTATGAAGAAAAGAGGTTTTGGTGCTAATAGATGGAATGGTGTAGGAGGAAAGGTTGGAGATAAGGTAAATGGAGAAACTGTAGAAGAGGGTTTATTAAGAGAAGTTAAAGAAGAGATAGGGGTTGATTTAAAAGAATATGATAAGGTTGGGGAGATAACTTTTGTATTTATAGATAATCCAGATACTGAATTACTGGTTCATACCTTTGTTAGTCATCAATGGGATGGTGAACCTACAGAGAGTGAAGAAATGAAACCTCAATGGTTTAAGATAGATGAAATACCATATGATGATATGTGGTCTGATGATAGATGTTGGTTACCTACAGTTTTAGAGGGTAAAAAGATTAAAGCAAGGTTTAAGTTTGATGAAAATGAAGAACCTCTTGAAAATGAGATTCTAGAAATTCTAGAGTTCTAAGATATATATGATAGAATATAGACATTTATGAATAATTGGTTTTTGTTAACTATTGTTGCTACACTATTCTGGAGTATTGGGAACTATATCGACAAGTACTTTGTTAGTAAGCTTTTTAAGGGATCAAGTATAGGAGCTCTGATGATATATTCCTCCCTTGTTATTGGCATTCTTGTTTTACCAATTTTCTATATCTTAACGAAAGGAAATATATATTTACCCGAGATATCTATACTATTTTTGTGGTTAAGTGCATTGGCATATTTTGTTGCAAATTATTACTATTTTTTAGCCCTTTCTAAGACAGAAACAACAATAGCAATTGCAGTATTTCAATTATTACCAGTTTTTAGCTATATGTTAGGGCTTATCTTTCTTGAAGAATCTTTAACATTAAATCAAATAATTGGATCTTTGGTAGTTATTATGTCTTCTATTTTTATATCAATTGATTTCAAAGATACGGATAAGAAAGGACAGTTAAAAAATTTCTTTATAATGTTCTTATCTACTTTCTTCTATGCATTGAGTTTCTTTCTTTTTAAATTTGTAACAATTGATGCAAGTTTTTATTTAACGGCTTTCTGGGAGTATGTGGGATATATCGTTTTTGGCTTAATTTTACTTGTATTTTTCCCTAAAGCTAGGAGACATTTTGTAACTACTATTAGAGAAAATGGTACTAAAATCGTTGGTTTAAATATCCTTAATGAGATTATAAACATTATACCTAAGATATTAATGAATTATGCTACTTTGTTGGCTCCATTAGCATTAGTTTGGTCTGTCAATGGTGTCCAACCGATGTTTGTCTTTATACTTGGAATTCTATTAACTTTATATATGCCTAAGTATTTTAATGAAGATATATCTCAGAAAAGATTATTAAAAAACTCTATATGGGTAATTGTTGGAATATCTGGAATTCTAAGCTTATATTTACTTTAGCTAATGACTATGCAAAAACTAAAACAATTCTTTAAAGAAAATTGGGTATTAATACTATCTTTGATATATATAATATCTCCAATAGATATAATACCTGGAGATTTAGCTACAGGTATAGGTTTAATAGATGATTTAGGAGTATTATTATTTACAACTATATATCTATTAGTAAGATTTATTATTGATAATAAGGAAGATAAAGAATCCTTATAATGTTGTTATCAATAGATATCCAACAACCAATATTAAAGTAATACCTCCAAATATCCCTACAGTCTTTAAGAATAGAGATACTCCTTCTTTCTTTTTATTATCTAAAAATAATACAAGAGGTTGATAACCAAATATATATGCCATAACAGCTACAGATAGTGTAAGAAGAGATAACATAATAATAGGCATAATAAATTCATTTGTATTTGTTTCTATAATAGGCATATATGTTATACCTAATACAATAGCTACTATATATATTAATGCAGCTAATGCATTGTAAATAGGATTTTTTGTCATAATTAATATTTTATTAATTAAAATATATTAAATTATAACTATTTCTTATATTTTAACAAGCGGAATAATCCCTTAGAGGGTTTGTAAACTTTCTCAGGGTATTTCTCAATCAGTTTCCAAACATATCCATTTATTGTTTTAGGGTGTAGTGTCTTATCTGATTTTTGTATTTTTGATATTAGCTCTGACCAATGTAATCCTTCAGGATTCTGTTCTAAGAGTTCAAAAACTTTTTCATATATTCTTTGCGATGCTGTTGGGGTTTTCATAATCAAATATTACAATTTGAGAGGATTTTGATCAAGGATATTTGGCTCCCCGTATATGACATATTCCTGAACCTTAAGTTAATTTTTAAAATTGAAACGCATATCATAGATAAGATGATAAGGTTGTTCTATAATTATTAAAATAAATTATTTAATATTAAGAAAATGGAGGGACAAGATAATATGGATGCAACTGAACCAGTAGATGTACTAAGACCATATACATTAGAAGAGCTATCCATTATAAATCTTCCAGAAAATCTTGCTAAGCAATCTCATGAGGTTCAACTTGAGCAGGGAAAGGATTTCTACGGACAAACGATTGATAATTTAACCCAACTTTCAAGAGATTTAAATAACCATATGGTTGAAGAAAAATACGCCTTTACTGGAAGTATGAGTATGTATGCTCTTTGGAATGATCTAATGGAAAGAAAACCTGATATTGATATAAAAAGAGTATTAAATCAAAGAGTTAAAGGTGGTAAAAACGATTTTGATATAACCATTACCGAAGAAAGAAAAGAAGTGGTAATGACTGAGAAATTAAAATTTGATGAGGATGCCAAGGCAAAACAAAGGGGTGTAATTGGTAATCATATGGTAGATATCCTAGTTAGACCTGTAATTAATGATTTCCCACACAAAGAAGTTCAATTGGGAGAACAAAAAGTACTTGTCCAAAATCCAATAGAGGGAATTTTTGAGAGAATGTCAGCTTTGGCATACTCACAGGTTGGTAATGATGGAAAAGAAAATCCAAAGGAGATTAAATGGGGTGTAGATACAAAATTACTTAAACTGTATGTTATGTTGTCAGAGAATTTAACAGAAGAAGAATTAGAGAAGAAACTAGAAGATATGTGGGTTAAATATCAAGAAGGGCGGAGATATCAGTATGTAGAATATTTATCTTCACAGGTTAAGGAGGGTAAGAATCCAAAAGAGCTTTTGTTACCAAGTATGAGTAAATTGTTAAATGAAGATATTCCAATTGACAGGTTATCTTTTAAGATAAAAGAAAAATACCCCAATATTGACGGGAAGATAGTTGATGAGATGTTGGAAACTACTGATGATAAGGTATTTAATATGAATATGAAGGGGCTTATAGATATTCTATCTCCCGAACCTGATAGCTATAGAGAAATGTCTAAAAAAGCAAATGATAATTATCTTGGAATTTATAGGTAAATCAAAACTCCGCG
>JAQVKD010000038.1 GCA_028694805.1 Candidatus Dojkabacteria bacterium | reverse complement strand
AAAAATGTCTATGGTAGAGCAGTTACCAAATCTAGAACTTGAATCTATTGCCCAAAATAATTCATATGGATTACTTATCTTCAAACCCGACGCTGTAGAAAAAGATCTTGTAGAACCTTTAATACATCATGTACTATCCTCTGAGCCTTTTATTGGCAATGCAGAAGTAGAAGACTTATGTGTATTACCTCCATTAACTAATACTGAAGATATCCGAAAAATCTATCCATGCCTTGACGGAGATATCTGGGAAGCAAATAAAAGACTATTCGCTTCGAATTATACTGTTATTTTTTTATTAAAAGGAGAAAATATTAATATGTGGCAGGAACTTGAGAAAATAAAAGGGAAAGTAATCACAAATACTACTATACAT
Source organism: Candidatus Dojkabacteria bacterium (assembly GCA_028694805.1). GTDB lineage: Bacteria > Patescibacteriota > Dojkabacteria > SC72 > SC72 > WOZL01. The sequence goes on along the minus strand of JAQVKD010000038.1, from coordinate 5,796 downwards.
GGACTCAAAGACGGATTGAGAGGTATCATCCCAACTGTTGGAGAAAAGCAAATATTCCTCAAAATCAGAGATAAAAAAGAAAGAAAAGAAGTTTTATCAATAGACGATCACTATTATCTTTGCAGAAATCTTGTACACACTCCTGATACCTATAATGAACGATTATCAATTCTAGAACTTATGAAAACTTATAAAAAAAATGGTAACTATCCATAATATTATCAAAACTATTCAATCTCTTAAACCTTTAAACATTAAAGACACAGACAAGATATCGATAAAGAGAATTAAAAATAATTACGGAACAAACAGGAATGTTTTTAAGGTCGTAATAAACAATCATAGCAAGTATTTCTTAAAAATATCTAATCAATATATTACTAAAGATAAACAAAAAATATCAAATTACTTAAACACCCCCACCTTATATTTCCAAAAATCTGTTCCTTTGGGACTTATAGAAATATTCGAATATATTGAGGGCTCACTACTTACTGATCTTCTTCTCCAATCAGATAATAAGAGTGATAAGTATTTAAAAATCCTAGAACTAGAAAAAAAGAAAAACAAAAACTTACTATCTATGTATTCGAAAACGTTAAAAATGATTCCATATCAAGATATTATGAATTCAAAAGGTAATCATCTTTTTTACAAACGATTAACAGAGAATCGTTTTAAAGAATATTACTACAACACAAATCTAGAGAAACTCTTTGATAAGGTCTTGATAATCAATGGATTCCAACATCCTTCCATAAAAAAAATAATTGATGACATTAAAGACAAATATGAATCGATTGATACAAGTTTTAGCGTAAAAACTGTTTATGGGCATGGTGATATTCATCATCAAAACATTATAGTTGAAAAAAACACTTCAGAATTGTTTTTTATTGATAATGAATATAATTCGCAAATTCCCATTAATATGGAAATTGCAAAACCTTATTACATCGATTTACTTGGAAGCTATTTCTTCTTTTTTAACGAAGCCTTATTAAAGATGATTTCTGTAGATAATTACCAAATCTACAAAGATAGTATAGATATAAAATTAAGCACAAATTTTACTCCTAAGTTACGTTTGGGTATAACTCAGAATAAAATTGAAACTTTCAAAAACATATTAAATGTTTGTAATGATCCAATATCTGTAAATGATTATTTAGTAATGTCACACATCCTTTCCCGAGACCCCAACAGTTATGACAAAAGGGTCATTCCCTTATTTTTAGCCTATATACCAATACTAAGTAGCTTTAACATATTAAAACCCGAAGAGTTGTTTATATTCTAGAGAGAATTAATTTTTCAAGTTCTTCCATGTTCTGATTGAAGGTTTTCCCTTCTCTGACTGGTTTAAAACCATGTGATGCATTCTCCACATATAAAATCTTTGGTTTTACAGAAAGGGAAGATTGGAAAGATTTAATTATTTTTTTATCTCCAAGTAAATCATCTCCTCCTTGGATTATTGTAATTTTTTTAGTATCTTTACCAAATTCTTCAAACAATCTATTATATCTTTCTATCTGCTCCTTTCTAGCCTGAACGGGCTTGTTCTTTAAGAGTACTAAGTCTGCAGGAAATCCAAGAATAATTGGGAAACCAATAATAAGAATATTCTTGATACTTTTGTCATTAACAATTTCAGGATTTAAACAAATAGTCCCTCCTAAAGACTTCCCTATTAAATTAATATCTTTATAACCCTTGTCTTTTTGATTTTGAATAACTTTTTTAAGTTGTTTTAATTCATCTCTTAAACTTTCTGAAGGCTCTAGACCCTTAACTATATAATTGAAATCAAAACCAAAAACCTTCTTTCCTCCTTTTTCTAAACATTTGGCAATGTTTTGCATAAATTCAGAATTATATCCTTCTGAATTACCATGAACCAAAATATTAATTTCCATTTTAAAAAGATATTAAATTAACTCATGAATTTTCTGGATTATACTTTCTTTATCCAATTTATAATGCCTTTCTAAATCAGCCAAACTTCCTGTTGTTCCAATTTCATAACCTACTGCATCTATCGTAGAAGGTCTTACATTAGTTTGAACAAGAGCCTTTGATACTGGCATCTCTAAAGTGTCAGGATTTCCATTATATAAGATTAACAATGGAGCTCCATCTTTAATCAATTTCGCGAAATTGGTATCCAAAGACTTAGGATTCAAGGCATTAATTACCCTTATCCCAAGACCACTCTCTTTTTCTAATTGTCTAGCCGCTTGTACAGCATTACAAACTGGGAAACCCGCACTCACTACTGTAGCACTAATTTCATTTTTAGGTTCATAAGCTGAGTAATATGTTAGACTTCTAAGTATTTCTGAAGAAATAACCTCCTGTCCCTTAAATTTTTTATTATGCAATCTTACATAAACTAATCCAAAATTCTCAGAATAAAACTGATTCAATACAGCAAAGAAATCTGTTGTGTCTGCTGGTTCATAAAACTCTACAAATGACATACCCAATACTGCAAGTGGTTGACCAATACTTTGGTGAGACAGACCATTAGTGGATTGACATAAACCTGCTTTTTCAGCAAGTATCAATCCTCTACTTCTACCTAATGCTGTTGAATTTAATTGGTCCATATACCTATAAGCAAAAGCATCTCCCATAAACAATGTAATTCTGGCATTAGGATCCATTACAGATATACCATGCGCTGTTGCCATAACGTGTTGTTCCCTTATTCCCAAATCTAACATCTGCCCTATTCTCTCCAAACCTAATTCCTCAACCAGGGGCTTCTTTAGTAAATCTGCAGTTAAGAAATAAAAGTTGGGTCTATTGTTAGGAATTTCTTTAAGAACTTCTCCTAGTTTTTTGAAATAATAGCCCTGACTTGGGACTAACTGTAATTCTGTTTCAGGTTCAATGTTTATATTTATTTTCTTGTTAAATTTTTTCTCTCTCTTCTCCCATTCCACAAGTTCTCGCTTGCGAGATATTTCACTAGCCAAAGAATACACATCATTCTCCCCAAAACCTCTTTCAGAAACTGTTCTCTGGATTTCTTTTATAGTGTTTGCAACTGCTTCATTGTTATCATAAGCACCAATTGTATGAGCACCACTATAATTATCCTCTACTCCAGGAAGAGTTATCCCCTTAGAAGTATTTGCAACTATACAGACAGGACCTTTTCTTTCAACATTAAAAACAGAATCATATACTTCATCAATTTGAGAGATATCGTGTCCATTTGGAATTTCCAAGACTTCCCATCCATATGCTTTCCAAAGAGATGGGATATCGGTTCTCCCATCTGAATGGGCTGTTTCTCTTGATAATTGTTTACCATTCTTATCAATAATCACAAAAAGGTTATCCAAGTTCATCGCTGCAGCATTGCGAGCAGCTTCACTAACATTACCCTCCTGCTCCTCCCCATCTCCAAGAAACACTATAACTTTTTTCTGACTCCCTTCTCTTTTAGCCTCTAAAGCTGCACCGGTACCATAAGATAGCAACATACCAAGAGAACCGCTAGGACTAATATCAACTCCGGGAGTCTCAAACATTTCCTCATGACCATGAAGCCTCGTTCCGAACTTTCTATATCCGTGAAGTTCTTCTTTGTCCAAATACCCAATCATAGAAAATATAGTATATCTTAGAGGACCTTCGTGCCCCCTAACCAAAACTATATCTCTATCGGGATCCTTACTGTCTGATGGATCATAATTTAAATAGCCTCCAAAATATAGTACTGTCATTAGTTCCGTCGAAGAAGAACAACCACCCAAATGACCCGTATCTGCTTCAAGAATCGTTTCAAAAGATTTATACCTAACAGTATCTGCAATATTCCGTAAATCTGAGATTCTTTGATCTCCTTTCGTTTCAATTGAATATTCTGGTATATTTATATCCATAAATTAGCTAATATTATACCAACCCCATAGCATAGTTTCAATAAATATTGTATTATAAGTAAGCATATAATATGGAAGTTATTAAAAAAAAATCTGCTGGATGTTTTGTGATAAAAAAACAAAAAGAAGAATATTTTGTTTTGCTACAGAAAAAAAATTGGCAAAATGGCACAATCGGCTGGGTTCCTCCTAAGGGTAGCATAGAATTAAATGAATCTGAAAAAACAGCGGCCAAAAGGGAAACACGGGAAGAAACTGGGCTTCAAAGTATATCCATTATCAAAAAGATTAAAGAAAACAGGTATAGTTTCAAAGAGAACAATAAGACATATGACAAGACTGTTGTGTGGTTCCTAGCTACCACTACAACAATGAACTTAGGAGACAAAAATCTTACTAGACAGGAGAAGAAAACTCAAAAAGAAGTTGAATGGATCAAAGTTGATAATGCATTAGATTTGCTTGTTTTTGAAGATGAAAAAAGGATTTTAGAAGAAGTTAAACAATTGATTTACGATGGAAAAATCCCAGATATTAAATAGTCTAGAAAAAATTAAAAATCAGTTGTACTGTGTTATTTTTACAGGAAGCTTCTTTTCTAGTCCTGACTCTGGTAATTGGAAAGATATCGACATAATTATAGTTACCAAGAAGAATTCCATAATATTACAGAAAAATATTTCCGATATTTTTCAAAAACTAAAATCTATATCTATAGCTGATATCAGTGTAGACATTATTCAGAAAGAAGATGTTACAAACCCCTCTAACATATTAAAATTGCACACAAAAGTGGCAAATGCTATCTATGAAGCAAATTACAATGTTTCTAGAATTACCTTTTTTGACTCAAAAGAAGAAATCTACAAACTAACAAAAAAAGATATCCGTGTATATTCTAAAACGGCTGTAAGGGAGTTATTTCAAGAAGCTCACAAGGATATTTCTCGAAATTTAAGTGTGATATTAAAAGACAAAAAGAAAGAAATTCTTAAAAAATATATCAAAAGAATATTTAATATAATTAAGATGTCAATTATCTTTAAAACAGAGGAAATACCTCAAACCAAAAAAGATGCAATCAAAATCGCAAAAGAAATATTTAATTATGATTTTAGTAAGATAGAGTACTACATCGAGATTATTGATGTCTGGCCTAATATTAATAAAGATGAATATAAGGATTTAATGCTACAACTGATTAATGAGATATATTCTTTCTATAAATACTTAGAAAAACACGAGAATATTCTCTGACCCTTTTTATACTGTCTCTTTTGTCTCATTTTGGTTACAGATGTATATGTCCCACCAGAATCCATTGGTTCTTTATAAACCTGTACACTACCCATTAGAAAGATTGCTAAAACTTAATTATTTTTAGGTATAAAAACCGAGTTTTGAAAAATATAGCCGAGTGAATAAAAATGGTCAAAAACGAGTATTTTTTAAGACCTCTTGGCTCGAAGTTAAAAAGGTTATCTGTCACAATAGACTTTTCCTATTTCTTTTTCATTAAAATTTCTAATCCTATATGCTTTTTTCCATCATGAACCCATTCTTTTCTTTTAGGCTCTCCAATTTCAAAATATTCTCCATACTGTCTTCTTATATCCTCTATATCTCTAAACTGTGGACTATTAGGATTTCTAAGATATCCTGGATGTTCTTTGCTAAAACCAAAGTATCGTAAATAACCACCTGTTTTTAAAATCCTTCTAGCTTCTAAAACAGATCCCTCCTGAGTTTCCTTATCACACATATGCGTGCATCCAGCATCTAATATAACATCAAACGAGGAGTCCGAAAAAGGTAATGATCCTGCATCTGCTTTTACATAGTTTACTTTGACACCTAGTTCACTAGCTCTTTTTCTTGCTTCATTTAATTCTTCTTC
>JAQVKD010000037.1 GCA_028694805.1 Candidatus Dojkabacteria bacterium | reverse complement strand
GTTTTTGGTAGTATAAAATTATTAATGTTTTGAACTCCTAAAATCTCAACAATTTCTTTGTCTTCAATACCCTTTTGATCTTCTATTAGTTCATCCACTTCTTCTTTTAATATATCATCATCCTCTATTTTTTCATACATTGGAAAAGTATAGATCATACTGTATGGAATTCTAGTTATGCAGAAACCCTCCCCAACAGGCTGCAAATGTGACCCATTAACCCATCCCCCATCATTTCTATATGCCAGAACAGTAACGGCATCTGGAGAAAACCAATTGTAATTATTACTACCATATACTGCACATTCTTCCCTTTCATTAGGATTAGTTATTTTGTAATATCCCAAATCTTCAGTATATGGAAGTGAATATTCTATGGAAATAATATCCATTGATTCTAAATTAAATTCAAATATGAAATCATTGTGCTCATAGATCATATTAAATAGATTTTCAGTACTAATATTTTTTATCTCTATTTTAATATTTATTTCCTCTTCATTTACTCTAAACTGCATATTGTCAATTACAATTGGATTTGATATTAACAATGTATCAAGATGATATGCCCCCATACTATCAGTTGTTATCAGACCTAATCCTTCATACTCCTTTAAAAGACCAATCTTCTTTATAACTCTAGAGTCAAAAGAGACATCTATATTCATGCTCTGTACCTCTGTGTTCTCAATTAAATTACATAAATTCCCATTATCTGGATTCCCCCTACTAAAAGGAATTACTATTTTTGATATTTCTATATCATGTCCGGTATCGTTGAGGAAGAAATAGTGTATATCTACAGATGTCCCGGGAGGTCCTGAGACTCTATCTGCTATTCCCAATACCCTTTTCATATACCAGAGAGATGCAAGGGAAGAAATTGTATGATTCTGAAGTAGCATATCGGTTGTTATTCCCAAAACAGAATCAGAGTCATATTCTATACGGTATATATCATCGAGATTATTTTGAGGAAGGTTTGATACCGAAAATGTTGTAGCTTGGTAATACTCATTTAAAGCCCCATCTCCAGAAATATCAAAGCTATCTGAGTATACAGGAGATACCAGAAGCAGAAGAAAAAACAGAATTAATATCATAGAAATATGTTTAAAATTTATTTAAACATATCTTACTAAGTAATTATGAATTTCAGATTAACTCTCTTTTTCCTTTATCCTTACCTTTTCAGTCACATAGAAATTTCTCTTGAATTTCTTTAATCCTAACATCATCTCAGTTTGAGCTTGAATATATGGAATAAATCCAAATGTAAGCATATTTACTGTTATTAAGAATGTTTCAAGAAAATCAATGATATGTCTCCACCATTTCCAATCTTTAGGGACAGGAGAAATTTGTCTTCTAAATATGACTATTGGAATATTAGAAAGGGTTATTAGGGAGAATATATAACTAAGAATTCTTGGGAGATTGTATGAGAATGCAGTATATTGGTAACCGGGGTTTAACCAACCCATTATCCTCAATCCAAATGTCAAAACAAATACAACTGTTAGATACCATATCTGGTATTCAAATATCATTCTTAACATGAACAGTTTTCGATACATTGGGAATTCTTCTTGATCTTGGGATAGTGCTGCTACAGTTATTGGGACATTGATTATTCCCCAACCCCATCTATGTTGTTGTTTATAGAATGATATATGGGATTTCCAAGGGGTTTCGTTTTCTACAGCATCATTGTATGTAGGGACATATACCTCTTCACTCTTGAATGTACCCTTAGTCCTTACCATAGCATTCCAATAGAATGCTGTATCATCATTCGCAATTTCTGGATCCCAGAATTCTACATTTTTCAAAGTCTTAAGATTAACAATATATGAAGAGAATGAATCTCTTACATATACATTCTCTCCTACAAAAGGAATTTTCTTTAACTTATCTACAACCCAATTCTGTAGTAGTACCAAGGTAAGCATATTTGATTGTGCCCTTATTATTGGAGGAACACTCCATATATTGTTATTGAAGGTATGAAGAGCTGATGCATAATATCTGTTATCTGGTTCATCTACAGTTAAGTATTTATATGTAACAGCAGAAAGATACTTGGGATGTGGTCTTAGGTCACAATCACAAGATATTAGGAGATAATTACCAATATCTTTTCCCTCTTGTTCTAACTTTTCTACATAGTGTCTTGCAGCCCAGTTTATATTTGCTCCTTTAACACCCGCTATTTCACCAGGGATACCAAATGGGTGTACATAGTAGGTCATACTACCAAACTTATCACCATACTTCTCTTTCAGTTTATTAAAATTTTCTACTTGAAGCTCTTCCTTTTTTCCTTCCATTGCCATTACTACATCTATCTTCTCTGCACCTACATCACTATTTGCCCATGATTGGAATGTTGGGTCAAGAATATCTAAGCTTTCAGAATATACAGGACAGAGATATACATATCTTAATTCTTGGAATCTTTCCATATTAGTTTCCCTTATCTTTTCCATCCAATCCGTACTTAAATCTCTCTTTGATCGTCTCAAACCAATGAAGATACCTATGAGAAATTTGAATGTCCTAAATGTCCAGTATGCTACTAAGTATGCAATATATATTACAAATGCTGTGTCCCATTTGAACAAAGCGAATATTACAGGAAGAAGAAGTAGAGTCCAAGTGAGAAAACCTGGAAGAATTTCAAAGAATCTTCTTTTGGAAGTTGACATTTTAGAGGGAAACCCCAAGTCTCTATCTTTTGGTTTATATGATCTATTATCATCACCACTGTTTGTTGTCATAGTGTAGGATATTCTATTTTAAAAAATAAAAAAAATCCACTACAATTCTAATCTCTTAGGGTATACTCCTCTATTAACTAATTCTTTTAATTTTTCTCTAACTATTGGTCCATCCTCTTTATAGGTAACACCAAACCAATCGCTATTTGTCTCTAATATCTTTATCTTGATATCTTCGTCTTCAACCATATCACTTAATATTTCAGGTAGAAGATATTCCTCTGTTAGATCATCTTTTAGATTTTTTAAGAAACGATCAAATCTTTCTTCTAAGTTAGGAAATATAGAGGGATGAATACCGTATGAGCTCATTGCTGCTGGAGTATTCTCCTCAAATAACACTGGTTCACCGCTCTGTTTTCGACCCTTTATTTCTCCACTTTCTCCCCTTCCGACCTCAAATGTCTCTTCTATATGGTCTAAATATCCATTGTTTGTGAAGCATATTCCTCTTTTCACTGTACCGTATTCACTTAATACATTTTTAAGCTTGTATACTGGAATACTATATAGTTCTGGAGAACACTCTTCTCTGAGAAATTTTGCAACTATTTCGAATGTTTCTTTGCCATAGAAATCATCGCTACTAATTACATATGAGGGCTCCTTTATAAGATCTTTAGCAACCAATAGTGCCTGTCCTGTACCCCATGGTTTTACTCTTTCTGAATTGATTTTATACCAATCGGGGATCATATCTAATGATTGAAATACATAGCTGATGTCTATTCTCCCTTTGTATTTATTCATAAATATCTCTTCAAATGCTTCTTGCATGTCTGGTCTTATGACAAAAACAAATTTATCAAAACCAGCCCTTACTGCATCATATATTGAATAGTCTATGATTGTTTCTCCACTTGGACCAAAGCCTTCCATCTGTTTAAGACCACCGTACCTACTACCCATACCAGCTGCTAGAACAAAGAGAGATATTTTTGAATTCATATGTGAATGTATATGAAATTATTTTTATATAATAGCAGATATATTGAGAAATGGACTATAGTATATTAAAAGTTGTTCATAAATTGACTATAGCCTTTGATACACTAACGGTTTATGATTAAACTAGAGGGAAGAAGGATTTTGATAATGCTCACGAATTATTTCTCGTGCCATTTGTATTAATTCCTCTTTCCCAATATTAGAACGTGGATCTTCTAGTATATTTTCAATATGATGATCATCAAAACCCAAAAGTTTTCCATCTTTCAAAGAAGTATCCGCTTTTCCTATTTCATTATCCTTCAAGAATTTATATATTGCTCGTGTTGGATCCCCATCGTAGAAAATAACATGTTTAGGTCTTCTTTTGGGGTTATCTTGAAATACTTTTTCCCAATAAGTTTTAGCTAGAATTGGATTTTTTGCCCTTAAAAAGTGTGCCCCTGTTTTCTTTACAACATTAACCAATGCCTCATCATCTAGGGAGCTATTTAGATATAAATTCATAAATGTTAATTCTAGCAACTCAGATAAAGAATCCTTATCTATATCCAAAGATTTAAGATTATCATAAATAGATCCCTTCACTTGAGAGAGGAGAATATTTCCCTCTTTGTATCCCTTCATCATTCTTGATGTCGTGTTACTAGAATCGTTTGTGATTTCTCGATAAAGTTGAATATACTTGTTAAATATACTTTCGTCTTCAATTAAGATTCTTTTCTCTTCTCCGTTTTCATCATGTATAATTTTTGATTCATACTTAGAACCAGTTTCTGGATCTACAAGTGCGGAATTTGGTAGAAATACAAATCCTGCATCTATCATAATCCCTTGATTATCGCTCTCTTTTGGCCATACGAAAACATCATTCCATTTCATTTCACTCTGTGGTGTTGTAAAATCTTTCTCCCTTCCATTAAATGCATAGTTATATTGAGAAGCAATCACATCAGAAGGAAAGATAAAGAAAACCTCATTATTACTTTCAGCCCCATAATAATCATTGCCAACTACTTCCGCCATAAAATGAATTGCTGTTTTGTCGGGATACTTAGGAGCACTTGCAAGATGAAATTCTATTAAATTATGTAGTTTCTCCATAGCCTGTTCCTCATTACCTTCTAACACCCAATCTCCCAACCACTTTCGGACACTTTCTTTATTTCTGGATTTTAATCCTTCTAATTCTAATGGAGATGCAATTTTTGCTTCATCATCCATAATATTCGTGAATCCAGAAGTATACTCAGCTACTCCTGCAGAATGATAAACCATCCCAATGTGATCTCTAAAACCTTGTCGGGTAACATGTGACAGGAAATATGGGTTCAATCTTTTCCATAATTTTATATATTCATCGGTTTCTAAATTAGCAAGTACTTCTAGTTTTAAGAGGTCCCTTTTTTCATCGTTTTCTAACGGGGTATTTGAGATTTTCTCGTAATAGGCACTTACCAGTTCTTTAATTGTTGGATTTTCGTATTCCTTTTTTTCGCTCGATTTTAAATCTTGCTTCTCTAATCCTAGTAAATCACTCAGATTAGAAATTCCATTCTCCTCATGTTCCTCAATCCTAGAATTAATTTCGTTTAGTTTTGTATCAGGGGAATTAATAATCCTTAAGAGCTTTCCCTTGAGAGAATTTTCTCTTGCCTCAGCTTCCAATTGAAGATCTCTACTCTCTTTAAGGTACGTCGCTATATTTTTTCTTCCTTCTTGATCTATTTCTTGCGAGATTAATCTTGGATTAATACGATTCTTTAGGCTACCTATTTCATTTGTTGCCATCTGAAAAAGGTTTATTGACTCATCAACTAAATTGCTAACTTCTGGAGTATATTCGTCTACTGGTTGTATTAACTGTTCTTGAGCAAGATCAAAACAATCTTCAGCTACACTTTTTACCTCTTGGATTATTTCAGACTCTTTTTCTTCAAATTTTAGCTCAAAAGCTTCCTGAGGAGATTCAGAAGATGCTTCCTGCTCCATATTTTCTATAGCAGGATCTTGAGTATCATAGTTGTCCATTTTTTAATTTCGACCTTAGGTTACTTAGCTCCCTTTCGTCTCTTATAACAATTAATTTAGCATGTATTTGCCTGAGCCTCTTGAGTATATCTGATAATCTGGATATTGCATTTTGGGACATAAAGAAAGTTTACCACAAATATTCTTGAAGATAAAAACTCTATAGATTTAGTTCTGGTGATTTAGTAAATATCTCTATAGTATATGAAAAATTGTTCATAAGTTGACTATAGTCTTTGATGCACTAACGGTTTATGATTAAACCAAACGTCGGGTATAAATACGGAGAGGGTGGGATTCGAACCCACGGTACAGTAACCTGTACAACGGTTTTCAAGACCGTCCCATTCGACCACTCTGGCACCTCTCCAAAAGCTTTAGAATTATATCAAAATTTGACTAATTAATATAACTAAAATATTATTATCCTATGAAATCTGCCAATATATTTAGAGTATGGTTACTACTTTTTCCCCTACT
>JAQVKD010000036.1 GCA_028694805.1 Candidatus Dojkabacteria bacterium | reverse complement strand
AAGATGTCTAAAGGGGATTTATATCATTACAGTATTTCTTGTGCTTCTATACTTGCCAAGGTAGATAGAGATAACATTATGATTAAATATTCTAAGAAATATCCTATGTATGGGTTTGATAGGAATATGGGTTATGGTACTAAAGAGCATTTAGATGCTTTAAAGGAGTATGGGGTTTGTGATATACATAGGAGGAGTTTTAAACCGGTTGCAAAATATGTATAGGAAGGGATATAATCTTCAAGTTTATGTATTGGGCCGCTAGCTCATCCGGTTAGAGCAACTGCCTTTTAAGCAGTAGGTGCTGGGTCCGAGTCCCAGGCGGCTCACTTTGTGAGACTTTCCCAATAGTAATGTACTCTCTGATATCTTCAGTACTTGTTTTTTGATCAGTTGCAAATTTCTCTCCATCGTATTGTAATCCATCTGCAAAAAGGAAATTTTGCAACTCATTTTGGGACTCAACTTCTAAACCTTCCCATACTTCACACATATTGCTTAGAAAGTGTATTGAATACTCCAATAACTCTTCATCTATTTCATCTGTTGGATGTTTTTATAATTCTTTTTTTGTTAGTTCCAATTTCTGTGTCCAGAGCTTCTAGTAGCTAGGAAAATCAAAGTAAGGTGGAAGATTTATATTGGAATAACTTTGTGACTCGAGAAGGTCTCTTTGGTCTTTTGATTACTGATTTGTATTATTGTTTTTCCCATTATTTCAAGTCAAGTCTATTTGAATAAGGTATTGGTGCTATGGTTTCTGAAGGCAAGTCTAGAACTGCCTCTAAGTCCTTTAGTAGTTTTAAAGCTTTCGAGTAGTATTTAATAAGATTTTTCTCTGTGACTTTGTTGAATAACTCTTCTTCTGTACTGTTTATCTCCCTTAGTTGAGGTTTGTAATGTACGAATAAATTTCTTAATTTTATTAAATCTTTGATATCTTCATAATAAGTTGTTTTTGAAAACACCTGATTTTTACTTTTATATAGTAACTTGATCTTCTCTAGTAAGGTCTGTTTTTCTATTTTCTCAAAACCATTTTTGTTTATTGCAAAAAGCATCTCATTGACTCTTGTTTCTATTGCAAAACAGAGTATGGTTAATGCTGCGATCAAATGGGTTTTTTGCGGGTTTTCTTTATAAAGATTATATAAGTCTTGAACTTCTTTGATGTATTGTGAAGGGATCCCTCTTTTCACCTTTAGTTCAATAGAGTCTGACATCACGACTTTATCGATAAAGTGCTTTTGAAAAAATTGTTTTATAATCTTCATATTAATCTAAAGAATAGTCTCCCCATCAAAAATAAACTTTGTCACCTCCAGATCTTCTCCTGCTGGCCAATTGAACTCCAAATAGAAGTTGCTTCGAATCATTGCTCCAAAGGAATTTTGAGAATCTACATAGCTAGATACTTTATAAGTAGAACCTTCTTTTCCAAATCCCCACCCAGAAAATGGATCAAAGAAGCCACCAGGAAACTCTGCTGTGCTTGGTGCTTTTAGGACTGCTTCCACTAGCTGCTTACTATACATCTTGAGATCAGATCTTTCTGTCGTAGATAGCATATAATCATCGGCTGATTTAGTGGTTCCTGATTTTGAATATAGTTTAGTATCTCCAAGGTTTATACTATCAACGATTCCTTTACTATCTAAATATATGATGAATTGGTAGCTGTTGTAGTAGAAAGAGTATCTATCTCCATTTGCCCAATCCTCTTCTTGGCTCATATAGCTTACAGAGTCTGTCTCAATATCTATCGTGGGAAGTATTTCTAGGAGTTGTTCTGCTAACTCTTTCGATATTTCATTTTCTTCTGCGTAATCAGTTATAACTTTTTCAGCCTTAGCTTCTGCTATTGCTTCTGCCTCCGCCTCTCTCTCCGCTTCTTCTTGTGCGATTGTTTTGTCATAGGTGTCTTTATCAAAAGTTATGTTTAATGTCTCTTTGAGAGTCCCTAGGGAAGTTTTAAGCTCTATTATGAATTCATTATCCCCATCTTCTAGATCGAGGTAGTATTGTTTTTCGCAGACCTGCTTAAATTCTGCTGTAGATAGAGGCTCCCCATTTATGGAGATCTCTGAGATTAAATTGCAATTGTACGATAAACCCTGAGTAGGGATGGAAGATTCGAAATCTGTGTTCTCAGGTTTGATTCTGTACTCTTGTTCAGACAAAGTCTCTTTAGCTAGTTCTTGGAAATCTGTTTGTTTAATCATATTCACAATGAAAGTTATGAATGCTGTTATCCATAGTCCGATGAAAATAATAAAAATATACCTAAGCCTTAGAGAAAGTTTCTTGTTATAGAGCTTCTTTACTGGTGGGAGAATAATAAGAAAGGTTAAAAGAAATATGAGACCTGAAGGAACATCTACGATTAGCCAAATTAGAGCCGAGAATATTCCAATAAGAGAAACCACCCACAATATTGAATCAAGTGTCTTTGCTTTTACTGTATGTAGTTTTGTTTTCTTTTGTTCTGCCATATTTGAAATCATTAAATTAAATTTATAAAAACTATTTTAGATAATATACTGACATTTCTTTCTCACTTTGATAGCCCATTCTTACTTAAGCACGTCTCATAATAACTATTAAAATCTTCCTTTAAATACATATCGTTTTCTATGGCCTCTTCGTAGCTCTGTAGGAGTTGCTTGTCAGAATATGTAAGGTTATTTTGCGACTTCATTAGGTCTACTTTGCTTTCTAATAAATCTTGAGCATTCTCAATTGCTTCGTTATAGCAGTTTTGCCTTAATGATGCTTCAGTTGTTTCTTGGAGGTTCTCTTCTATTTTTTCATTGTTTTGCAATTCGAGAAGAAGTTTGTGTTCCTCTGTTTTTGTGAGATAGTAAAAGAATCCTAGGATAATACAACCAATTAGTATTACAACTGATATGAATACTGTGTTTTTGTTCATAACTATATCTTTTAAGTTTATTAAATATTATACACCTAAAGTATTTTTCACTGATAGTAATATATAGTTCTACTCTCATACTGTATTTATATCTTGTTCTAGAGGTGTTATATTTAGGTGTTTTAATATGGAACCTAGTGTTAAAAGCTTTTCTGTGATTAGTTGCAAAATTGTCTCAGGCGGCTCACTTCTAGTCTTTATTATTACACAAAAATTCTAATATTTGATTTAGTTAATCTCTCTGTTAAAATATTTATATATGTCAATGGATAGATCAAAGAAGCTTCTTTACGTTATAATTGGAATATTTGGATTGACAATAATCTTATATATTTTGGGAGCTATCTTCCCAATTAAGTCATGTGGAGGTCTTGCTGTGGATCCTTGTCCTATAGGGTTTTATTGCCATAATCCTTATGCTGCTATGGGAGATGATGTTAGTGGGAGATGTCGGCTGAAGTTCCTCTTTTTATTCCCATTAGGTTATTAGTGTAAGAAAGATTTGTATTAAATTCTCTATTTGCAAATGATTATTGATTAATACTTAAACTTTCTCCGGCCACATCTCTCCTGATTTCTTTTCTAATCTATCTCCTATATTCCACATCTCATATCTATCTCTATCTACTTCCATATGTTTATCTCTACCACCATCTATTCTAACAATTACTTTATATATATGTTCTATCTCATTCGTATCAAAATCTTCTTTATCTAATTCTTTCTTCCCTACAATTTCTCCTTTCCATGCAGATTTCTTACTTTTAAGGATAAGGAATATGACTAAAGCTATAGGGATAAGTACAACAAAAAATATAAATATATAGAAAAGAATTCTTACAATACCTACCATATTTATAATTATTTAAGTTATTAAATAATTTACAACGAATGTATAAGATAAGCAATATTAGTTATTTAACAATTCTAAAATATTTGTGATATATTGGATTAATAAATTAAATCCCTATATATATGGATAATATTCCAAAAGAAGAGGTCGTTAGTACTACACAGCCTAAAATTGATAAACAAATTTCTAAATCACAAATGAAATTAGTAACGATTCTTTTGATATTGGTATTAGTCTTATTGGGTATAGTTACATATTTTTTAATTAATGATGAGATATTAGAAATTCCATTTGTTAAGACAAAAATAGAAGAAACGGAGAAAGAAGAGACATCAGATGTTACAAAAGAGGAAGAAGATAATACTCAAACAGAATCTTCAACTAAATTTTATATAGATGATGAGGATAATTATATCTTAGAAGATAATGGATGGGTAGTTAAAGCATCATATACAATTGTGAATAATTATGTTGATAAAGAAGTAAAAGGTTATAATCTCTCTTGTCTGTGGACAATTCCTGAGAATGATGTCTGGATTTTAGAAAAAGATGATGTGGAATTGAATATAGAAAGATACTATCCAGAACCCAATACCTGTGATGGTTACCCAACTACTGTTGGTGAAGGATATGAGTCATTGGATTATGAGCTCAACTATACCAATTCATTAGGAAATAAGTTGTATTTGATGAAGAATGAAAATAATGGAATATATACATATCGTTTTGCCTTGAAGAATTCTCTATATGATGTTAGAGATGGTCTTGAAGTATATTATCCAGATACAGAGTATTTCCATACAGGAGAACTGTATTTTATTTATGATGGAAATGATACCCAGAGTATAGAGGCTGAGATTCTTAATCTATATGAAGATGGTGGATCTGGCTGGTGGAGTTGGAAATAATAGATTTTCTTATCTAATATAAATATATAAATATATGGAACCTACAGTTCAACAGATTGATACCAAAGAAGTAAAGGTTAAAAAGAAACCAAAAAACTCTCAAAAAACTTTGGTTATAATTCTTCTTGTTTGTTTAATTCTTTCACTTGGGGGATTAACATATTTTTTAATTAAAGATGAAATATTGCAAATTCCATTTGTTAATACAAAGATAGAAGAAGAGGAAAAAGTAACTGAGGATCAAACAGAACCAAAAGGATTCTCTATTTCTTACAGTACTGATCCTGATTCAATAAAATACTACCTTAAAACTATACTTCCAGAAGGTGCAGAGATTTTAGGAGAGGATACTACCAGTACAAAAATAGAGTTTAGTAACTCATATCTTAAATTCATGATTTCACATATAGCTGTACCAGAAACAGTTAAAAGCTATGTAGATATTGATGATGGTAAACTTCTCTCACTATTTAGAGTTGTTGATCAATCAGATCATATATATTACACAGGGAATTTAAGAACAGATGAAGATTGCGTTGAGGTTGGTGCTGTAGCTCCATGTGGAAGTTTAGCAGTAGAGTTGGATAATGGAAATAATGAAACGGTATATATCAATGTAGAATTTGTTGGGGATGATGAAGATCTAACTATCGCAGATGAAATTGTTGCTAATTTAGAATTTGTGAATGAGCAGGAATCAGAATCTGAGGAGAATGTAAGTGAGACAAGTGGGGAAGATGCTACAGAAGATTGGTTAACATACTATTTAAATAGTCCGAGTGTTAGTTTTAAATATCCCAGTGGAATGACTGTTACTATAGTGCCTACGGACGATGATCAATATACACATTTACAAATATCTGGTGCTAGAGAATCTTTTAACTACTATATGTTTTATGGAGAAGGTGGTCCAGGATCTGGAACTTTTGGTGAAATAGAATCCCCAGAATCTCTTACAATGATAGGTGAGTTTTTAGGAGAAGACGTTTATGAAATTAAAAATGGGGAATCTTATAAATATTTTTCCTATATAGATAAATGCGAGACTTGTCTTGAAAAAGATGGGTATTCTCCCAGCTGTCCTTGTACAAGTTCAGATAATTATGTCTATAATGACATGTTTACGAAAGATCTTAAGTGGTATGCTGATGGTATTCAAGAGACCTATATAACAATAGAGCTTAAATGGACTATGTCAGATTATGATAAAAAAATTTATGAGAATATACTTTTAAGTTTTGAAGCTTTATAAATTAAAAGTGTATATAAATTTTTAGGTTAAAACTATGCCTAAACATATAAAAATATTATTTTATTCTCTACTCTTTGTATTTATATTAACTATACTAACAATCTTTACTGAACTAATAGAACTATCTTCATACCTCTTCCCAATATTATTCTTACTATGTTTCTTACTTGGTTTAATACTTCTACTATTATCGATTAAGTTAGAGAGAAATAAACTAAAAACCTTATTAATTATTAATAGTAGTTCGTTAATAGGAATACCTCTTTTATCTGTATTACACAATCTCTTTTATGCATTAAATACAATAGTAAG
>JAQVKD010000009.1:4354-27464 GCA_028694805.1 Candidatus Dojkabacteria bacterium | reverse complement strand
AGTTAAATCAATTTCACTAGAATCTCTAAATATTCTCTGATATTATCCAATATATGAAAGACTTACATAAGATACAAATGTTGATACTAAGAGAATTACTCTTCAAACCAAATTCAACATTTACAAAACTAAATATACAAGGACTAACCTCTGATCATTTTTCATATCATATAAACACATTGATAAAGGATGAATATGTAGAAAAGAAAAATGGTAAATACTCACTAACACCTAAAGGTAAAGAATATGCTAATCAAATGGATACAGACGAAGCATTAATAGAAAAACAACCTAAAATTGCTGTAATAATAGTGGGTATTAAAGAAGAAAATGGTATTAAAAAACTATTAATACAAGAAAGAACAAAAGAACCATATTATGGATACAGAGGATTTATAACAGGAAAGGTTAGGTTTGGAGAAAAAGTATTGGAAACAGCCAGAAGAGAGTTACTAGAGGAGACCGGATTAATATGTGATGAACTACATCTTAAAAACATTGTGCATAATCTTGTTGTATTAGAAGAGAGTGGAGACTTAGTAGAAGACAAAATGTTTTATATAGTAACTGCTATTAATCCTAAAGGGAAACTAATTAATACTCGTAATGGTAAAAATTATTGGATTACTGAAAAAGAATTCTTTGAATTAGATAAGAAATATTATGATGAGGATAATGTATATAGATATTCTTTAGAGAAAAAAGATATGGATTTAGATGAACAGGTATTTTTTATTAAAGAGTTTTAGAATTTCTGTATAATAATAAATATGCAAAATCCTCAATACATCATTGTTATGAAAATAGGACCTTACTGCGGTTACTCACTAGAAGAAATAATAGATATAAAACAGAAAGAAGAAAAAAAGATTGGGGAATTTTTCATAGGATATAGTGGAGTATTCTGTAGACCAAAAGTTGTAAAGAATCTTGTTAATCACGCAATTAATAATAATAGTTCAGTCAAAGTATTATTTATTGAAACAAAGTCCTCTTATGATAATGAAAATTCCAACGAATTTAATTATTTTTCAAAGGATGGTGAATCCTGGCAAGAGTTAAGTAATGAAATCTTATTAGTTGGAGACACAAATAAAAAACATTTTGCAATCACTGGAAAGAATCTTGAAAAGATTAATTACAAATTAGATCTAACACAATACTGTACACTAATGGGAATGTTTCCTAATAAGGAACAGTATTTAGACAATTACTTAAAATATAGAGTAGATAAAGCATGTGGCTATTATTTACTAAGAAATTTAGCTGAAGAAAAAATAGTTAATATAAGTTATATGTGTGATTTAGTAGATCCTTATTGTGTACATATAAAAAAAACAGATTTAAGAGATACAACCCGAAATTTTTCTAGACATCTCTTCATCGCCGAGTAATTCATAAGCTTTCATTTCAGATTTTAAAGAGAACAATTTCATACTTGACTCTCCTAATCTATAATCCACATGCTTATCTAATAACTTCCAATAAGTACCATGAGAATACTCTGCACAAATTTCGATTTTAATATCATTAATATAAAAATAAAACTCCTTAGCCTCTTTATTATCCAATTCTATAATCTCCGATTTTTTATAATCCTTTAACAATTCCCATACTTTATCCAAATCTTTGTACTGTATTAATATTCCAATCTTACTAGGTTCAACATCAACCCCCTGCAAAAGGAGATTTGTCTTACCTATCAAATACCAATCTATACCAACTAATTTATAATTGATATCTCTTAAAACACTAAGATATATTTTCCCCATATTTCTTTTTAATAACATAATTATTTATCTCAACTCTAATATTATGCTTATCATACATTCTTTTTGCTATAGAGTTTAAAAATCCTTTCCTATTAAAAGATACAAAACTCTTATCCTCTATAGAATCCAAATTAACAAACCTACAATCCTCACCATAGAGATTAAATATTGATCCTGCTATATAATTGACCAATTCTTCAATCTTCTTAGGAAAGAAAAACGGCGTTTGTTTTTGCATACTCTCATAAATCTGTTCCTTAGAAACAAATTTCTCAACATATATTAACATATCTGCAGAGTTCCAAAAAATCTTTTCCCATTCATTTCTATTTGTCGCTATAGCAAAGCGACTATCAAAAATCCTTATCAATGATTTAAAAGATTCCTCTGTCTCTTTCTTCATTTTAGGCTCTATTAAGACTGATATAAAAGGATACTTCATGATATTTGGAAACAATGTCCCGTCTAAATCTAAAAGAAGAAATCTTGGAGTTTTCTCAACTTCGTCAACTTCTATAATTCTATATCCGGCTTCTTCGAAACTTCCCACAGAAAGTTCTTGATATGGAATCTCTATATCATCTTTTTCTAAAGTCCTCTCAACCATTTTTAAATATATTTTTAAATTGGGATATAATGATAACAATGTCACTAGAAGAACTCAATAATCAGTATAAACAAATGCAAAATGAATATGGAGATTCCAACCTTGATTCAATCCTCTACGGTGGTCAATTAAAAAATCCAAAACTCTGTTTAATCTTTATGAATCCTACAGGTAGAAATATAGCAGCAGAAAAAAGTTGGATAGATCTTAAATCCCCATGGATAGGAACAAAGAATGTATGGAAGCTATTCAATCAATCCGGCCTTATAAGCAATGGTATAGCAAAAGAAATATCTAACAGAAAAGGATCAGATTGGGACTATGAATTTACTCAAAGAGTATATAAAGAGATTGAGGACAACAATGTATACATAACTAATCTTGCGAAATGCACACAAACAGATGCCAGACCATTACCAGATAGAGTATTTAAAGATTATTTACATCTATTACATGAGGAATTAGATATAGTTAGACCAGAGAAAATTATTACTTTTGGTAATCAAGTTAGTAAGATATTTATAGGAAAACCTATATCAGTATCCAAGGACAGAAAAAATATTTATAATGTAAATATAAAGAATACAAGTTATCAAACTTTACCTGTATATTATCCAGTAGGGCAGGGACAAAGAAATATGAGTAAGGCTGTAGAAGATATAAAATGGTATTTAAATTCTTAATACACAAATATGACAAAGGAGACTAAAAAAGCTATAGAAGAATTTAAACCGGGAATATATAAACATTTTAAAGGGAATAAACATTTAGCTTTAATGCTGTCTACTGATTGTGAAGATATTGATAAAAAATATGTAGTATATATAGCATTATATGAAAACGAAAATTCAACAGTATGGAATAGAGAAGTAACAGATTTTATGGGATATAAAACATTAGAAGATGGTACTAAAGTAAAAAGATTTGAATTTATAAAAGATATTTAATTACTTCTTTCCTGTACTCCCCAATCCTCCTCTATCAACATTATCTAAATGATCAACCTCTTCTATATCAACCCTTTGTAGACTCATTAATATGATCTGTGCAACTCTATCACCCTTTTCTACAAGCACATCCTCATCTGTAGGATTATAAACTAGGAATGTATACTCATCATTATCACCCTTAAAATCCTCATCTCCTATACCGACTCCATTGGCCGGCATTAATCCCATTTTATGAGTAGAGCTTCTAGCCAAAAGCATAACAAATGTACCTTTAGGAATCTCCATAGCTACATTCAAAGGAATATTACCGAAGCTATGTGCATTTATAACAGTATCTTCTCTAGTATATAAATCTATACCAGCAGCACCCTCAGTTTTATACTCGGGTAAAGGTAAAGATTTATCAAATCTCTTTATCTTAATCTTCATAATAAGAAATTTTTAATTTAATTCTTATCTACCAATCCCCCCATATATCTAGCAATATATAGAAGCTCCTCGCCATCATAAATTCTCTCCTCACCCCTAAAATTCTCTACATCACCCTCCATATCATTAGCATATATACTTGTATCCTCAATATATTCATCGGGACCTCTATATGGTTTATCTACTGTAGAATTACTTAAGGCCTTACCAAGAATAGGGTAGACCCTATCGGTATCTATACCATCTACAACCCAACCGTAGTAAACCATCATCCATAAAGGTTTATCTTTATAAAAAACAACCTCTCTACCACCATATGGCTCTCCACCAAAATAGTTATCATGATATGACCAATCACCATTAGAGTATGTGATAGTAGTAGATTTATCATCTTGTACTTTCCTAATATCTTCATTATTAGATGCAAAAGTATTATGACTAGCCTCAAGTATAAATTGTTTTAATTTTTCTAAATCCATATTAAGCAACAAAGTAAGAAATTATAAACATAACACCTAAACCTAAAAGAACAACAGGTAATACCCACATATTAAAACCATTCTTTACTTTAACCTTTTCTGGAGTATCTGGCATAAATACAATATTTAATTTCCCACCTACTTGATATTTCCTCTTATTACTTACACCTAAACTAGATTCCTTAGTATATTCTTGCCCCTCATATGTATATTTAAAGACTGGGAAATACATATCTGTAGTTGTTGTATATCCATCAGAATCTGTATTTTCTTGTTTTTTCTTTAATACATCAACAATATCAGCTTCCATTTTAATACCACTTTTTAAAAGCTTAATATTTTTAAGAAGAAGGATAAAACCGAAAACTAATAGGGCAATACCTATAAATATAAGTAGAATATTCATATATATTTTTATAAATTTATTTACTTAGTATATTCTATTATAATAAAAACATGAAGTATTTATTTCTTCCAGGAAATTCAAAAAACAATAAAGATTGGATAAATAAACTCTCTGAAGAATTTTCTGGTCCTAAAAGTGTTATTCACTATGATCACTGGGAAACTGGGGAAGATAATATAGATTTCAATATTGAATTAGAAAAGATTTCACAATTAAAAAATAGTGATGAATATGTTGTAGTAGCTAAAAGTGCAGGGTGTGTATTAGCTTTAATGATAGAAAAAGAGAAAATATTAAATATTAAGGAATTTTTCTTTATTGGCTTTCCTATGTCATATATACAAAACAGAAAAATAGACATAGAAGAATTATTAAGGACTAATAAACCAATCACCTTTGTACAAAAAATGAAAGATCCACAGATTGGTTTTGAAGATCTTAAAAAGGAGATTTCTAATATAAAACCAAATACCAATTTTGTTTTATACCATAAAGAAGGAGAACCAGATGATAATCACTACTATGAAGATACAGGATATTTATATAATTTATGCTCTTCATAAAATTTTCATATTACACTTCTACAATATTTCATATGAGATTAAAGAGTATAGATGGAGCTTGGGATTTTTATAATAATTGGCGTAAAGAGAATTCTTTTTCACCTGCATTAAAGAAGAATGTAAAAATAACAAGGAAAGGATGGAATCATATCTTTAATAAAAATAGAAATGAAACAGATAAATATAGACGCTTAAAACTCCTCCCTTATGCAAAAGAGTTAATAGAACTCTCAACAACAATACAAAATATTAAACAATCTGATGAAATAACTTTCATAGCAATTGAACATGTTTTTAACTTAGAAACAAATTATAAAGTTAGAGTAATTTTAGAAAGTAAAAATAATAGTGATTATACATTTCTGTCAGTTATGGATAAAAAAATATGAAGTGTCTCGTGTTTTGATTCTTAAAGAATGTTTACACTATCTAGTAGGAAGTCTACTATCACTTCATATCTATTAGCATTATACCCAATTATATAGATAGAAACAATCAAGAAAACGGATTACATCATTAACTTAACTCTCTCTCAATCCTCATCAATCTATTATACTTAGCAACCCTTTCAGATCTACTCATAGATCCTGTTTTAATAAAACCAACACCAGATCCAACTGCAAAATCAGCAATAAATGTATCCTCTGTTTCTCCAGACCTATGAGAAATAATGCTATGAAAGCCATTCTCCTCAGCCTTCTTTATAACTTCAATGGTCTCTGATACAGTACCTATCTGATTTAATTTTATAAGTATTGCATTAGCACACTCCATCTCAATACCTCTTTCTAATCTTTTAATATTAGTTACAAAAAGATCATCCCCTACATTTATTATTCTTTCACCCAACTTATCTTCCAAAAGTTTAAAACCGTCCCAATCATCCTCAGCAAAACCGTCCTCGATAGATATAAGAGGGTACTTATCTACCCATTCTATATATATATCAAGAAGTTGTTCTTTACTTAATTCACCCCCTTCAATCTTCAATTCATACTTACCATCTTTATAAAATTCAGAAGCTGCAGCATCAATAGCTATAGCTATATCTTCTCCTGGTTTAAATCCGGATTTCTTAATTGCCTCAACAATTAGTTCTAATGGTTTTTCATTACTATTCAAATTAGGTGCATACCCACCCTCATCACCGACAGTAGTAGGATATCCCATCTCTTTTAAGATTTTTCCTAGATTATGAAATACCTCAGAACCCCACTGTACAGCCTCCTGTAAATTAGATGCACCTATTGGCATTATCATATACTCTTGAATATCAGATGACCCATTCGCATGTCTACCACCATTTAATATATTTATCATTGGCACTGGCATCTCATATACATTCGTATCATTACCAAATAGTTGTGCAACATATTCATATAGAGGAATTTCTTTATATGTAGCTGCTGCTCTTACACATGCCATAGATACAGAGAGTATTGCATTAGCACCAAGTTCGGATTTATTCTCAGTTCCATCTAGACTAATCATGGCTTGATCTATTTCTTTTTGATTTTCAACATCCATCCCTACGACAACTTCTGCAATCTTTGTATTTACATTATCTACTGCTTTTAATACACCTTTACCCAAATATCTTTTTTCATCACCATCTCTTAGTTCTACAGCCTCATGAGTACCAGTAGATGCACCACTTGGAACTATAGCGGATGCAGATACACCATTCTCTAGTGTTACAGTACATTCAACAGTTGGATTGCCCCTCGAATCTAGGACTTCTTGAGCTTGGATATTAGTTATTTTCATATACAAACAAAGACAAGTTATTTAATATATCTTATCTTGATTTTAAAAAGTTGGAAAGGGGTCGGACCCCACCAACCTATAATATATTAAATCTCTGTATTTTCTCTACAAAAAAGGATCTAACAGGGTCAGACCCTATAGGGTTAGACACTTTTAGTATGACCTGTTACAATTACAAGTATATGACCCAAGACAAGATGGAGATAAATGTAATTGCTTCAACTAAATCTGGATACAAAATTCCCAAAGAAGATGCTTTAATCCTTGGCGGGAAATCTGCAGGAGTGTGCTATCTACAGGGTGATAAAGATATTTTCAATGAGGAAAATGAGAAAACTTTAAAGAGAATAGATTTAACTCTTGGTAATGGACATCATAGTGTGTTTGAACATACTACAGTTACACTCTACATTAAAAATCTACCAAAGATACTTTCAATCATATTGGTTAGTGAGAAACAGTATAGTGCCTCTATCAAATCTGGAAGATATACAAAAATGGAAAAGGTTAGTGAGAAGGAAAGAATGCTGTATGAGAAATGGTATGAAAAATTTAATAAGAGAATAGAGGAAGTATATCCAAAGATTCCAGAAAAACTAAGAGAGAAATTGTCTATGGAGAATGCTAGATATATTATCTCCGTATTCATGTTAACAGAGGGAGTATATACCTTTAACATAAGACAGCTCAATTACATTATTAATTGGTTTAGGCAATATATAGAAAAGAACAAAGATAGCGATAATTACTTTATAAAAAATCTTAGCTATCATATGCAACAGTTTATAGATACCACATCTGACTATCATATAGATGAAATGGTATCTGGTAAGAACAGATCTCTATCATTATTTAAAAAAGATTATATTTCATATGATGAGTATTTTGGAGATACTTACAGTGTTAATTACAAATGCTCTTTTGTAGAATTAGAACAGATACTTAGACATAGGACTATTAATTACACAATTTTAGATGATATTAGCAAAAAGCCTGAAGAGTTTTTTGTACCACCAATATTAGATGAAAAATTATCTAAAGAATGGTTAGATGATTTAGATAGTATTAGAGATCTATATCCTAATGCAACAATGTTTAGAGTAAATGAGAGAGGTATTGTAGAGAATTTTATAATGAAATGCTATGAAAGGCTTTGTGGAGCAGCGCAA
Source organism: Candidatus Dojkabacteria bacterium (assembly GCA_028694805.1). GTDB lineage: Bacteria > Patescibacteriota > Dojkabacteria > SC72 > SC72 > WOZL01. Next base: position 19,322 of record JAQVKD010000009.1, on the reverse strand, counting down.
TTAGAAACAATGTTACAGACTAAGGACACATTAGAGAAGTATATAGAGAATACAGATGGGAAATTAAAGAAAGAGTTAAGTAAGTATTTAAAAACATCTTGTCTATATCCTGATAAAGATTGTAAAAGACCATGTATATGGGGAAGTAGTGCAGGGATAGAGAGGAAGATTTAATTTAAGATGATCATAAACGTGGACACAACTGAGAGATCTGTTGAAAGCACAAAAGAAAAGATCCATAGCAATATTGGGAATAGCGAAACTTCAGTATGGAAAGAATATGGTAATAATTATGAGAATGTAGGAGTGTCCAGTGCGAAGAAGGAACTTGATAATGATATAGCCATAAAGATTCTAGAATTGGGAAATTGTTCTACTAGCCCAACAACAGTTGGGGAGTTTGGTTGTGGTCCAGCTCCGATATCCAGCAGGCTTTTATCATTCAATAAAGCCTGGGGTAGGCCCTTGTTCAAAGTTGAGGGCTTCGATAATGACGCAAACATGTCCAACAATATACCACAAAACGAGAATTTTAAATTTAATAAATTAGATATATCTGATCCATATGCATATGAAAAACATATAAACAATGGTGGGAATAAGATTGATATAGCAATCTTAGAAAACTCCTGGTATGCTGTGACTACTGGAGTATCAGAGGAAACCGATGAGGCTTTATATAGAAGATTTGTAGTTCTACAAAATATTTGGTCTCTATTAGATAGAGATGGATTTCTAATAATTACAGATCCCAACGATAGTACGAAAGATCTTAACTTCAAAAACACTTTACAAGGGGCCTCGAGAGAAATCTCCACAGCCATAAAAAGAGGAGAATTGAGGGAATCCATCAATAATATTAAAGATCCACGCACAAAAGAGATTATTGATAAAAATAAAAATGAAATTTTACCGTCCAGTCAACTTTTTACACACACAGAGATGCTTGATTTCATAATAAACACTGGACTATTTCAGATCGAACACGCACGAAGTGGTAAATATATGGGACATAATACCAATATTGTCGTACAGAAGAGGAATACAGATCAAATAAGTTTTAAACCATTTACAACTTTTTTACTTGATATAAGAAAAAGTAAAGCGAAATACCTGCTTGAGGATTTTAGAAGATTAAATTATTCAGAAAAAGTAAATCCTATTGTCACAGGAATAGACGAACAAGATGACAAACATAAAGAGAGCTATACTGTAGTATCACAATTAAGTGGAACTATTATACCTGGAGCAATTGCGACAGTTGACATAGAAGAAGATTATGAGGAAGACTCTTGGGAATTCAGTCAATTATTTAATATCCCAGAAGAGACACTAATAGAAATTATTCCACAGGGAAAGAAAAAAACCGCAGAAATAAGACGCCTTGGGACAATTAGTGCCTATGATAAAAATTTTGAGAGAGCTGGAGTATATTCAACTATAGATGTTATTACAAGAATTTATGAAGAGATAAAAGAGAGAGATGTAGACATTCTATTTTTTACCGCAACACCAGATAGGTTAAGCCACTTTAATGGGATTTTAAGGAAATTAAATTTGGGAACTTTTACAGAGGTTCCTGACGCAAAGTTAAATAGGATTAATAACACAAATCTCAAGGTACTTTTAACTGGAGCAAGATATTTTTTCGAAGATACTGGATGGAATAATATTATAAACAATGAGACTTTAACATCTTTACGAGAATACCTAATAGAACACAAAGATATGAATATAGAACAGGCATGTTTTAAATTATGGGGAAGTAAACAACAAGAGAAATTGGAAGAGGTTCGAATTTTGCTCACAAATACAGATCTTTTCCCAGAAAACGCCCATTTATATTATGCACAGGTACCAAAATAAAATTTTTGGTAGTTTTATTATAAATATAGTATATTGTTAGTAGCTAAAATTCTTTAAATTTGATGATTATGCTTGAATATATCTTATTTGCAGTAGAGATCGTTTTACAAATTTATTTAACCTTCTTACTTCTTAGACAAAAAGAAAAGAAACTCAAGCATCTAATTATATTTAATGTCAGTATTGTCGTATGGATCTCAAGTGTTCTAGCAATTACAAGAATTGAAAATATAGAATTATCTATCTGGTTCGCGCGATTAACATTTTCAGCAACAACAATTGCAGCTTTAAGTTATGTATCCTTTTTTACAAACTATATACAATCAGCAAATTATAAAGTACCAAAGATTATTAAAATTTCTGGAATAATTATAGCTTTCTTAGCTCAGACACCATTTTTAGTAAAAGATTTGGTAAAAGCTGATAATAGCAATTATCCTTCAGTAGTATTTGGGAATTTAGCGATAATCTATATTCTATTTATAATAGTAAGCGTTGTTTTTCTGTTGAATTTAATAAGGAAATCTCGCAAAACAATTCAAGGATTAGAATACCTACAACTTTCTTATATAACAACAGGAATGATAATAGCTAGTATTATAGCAGTACTCACAAATTTAATTGTCCCAATAATAACAAACGACTCAACCTCTGCGTTCTGGGGTCCTGTTGCTATAAGTATTATTAGCGTCATTACAACTTATACAGTTACCAGACACAGGCTATTCGGACTAAAATATATTTTCAATAGAATACTTTATTTTGTAATACTTATAACTATCCCATTTATTTTTTTTAGTATATTACTCAATATCTTGCCTATAAGTAATTTAGACGGGGCAAATCCAATAACTTACTTAATTGGAGTAATTACTTCAATAATCTTTATTCTCATCTACTATGTCGTTAAGAATTTTTTAGATCGTAAACTTTCTCCAAAGCTAGAATCTAATAAAAAAGATATTAATATCATTAGAGATAATTTCCTTAAAAAAATAAGTACTGAATTAGATATAGATATGCTGGGTGCCACTACATTAGATGTAATAAATCAAATATTCGATTTACACAAGTCTGGAGTCATCATATTTAATTCTTCCGATGGCTCCGTTATTTATAAAAGGCTGTCAAAATTTATGAATATCCCAATAAATAATCATAATCTTATACAGGTAATTAAATACTGGGATAAATTAGGACATAGCACAACAATAACAAAAGACGAATTATTAAATTTACAAAGTTTAGATAATTATCAAAATGAAATATTGGACTTTATGCAAAACGAAGATATTGAAATAATACTTCCATTAAATAAAAAGGTTCATCTAAATGGGATAATTATATTAGGAAGAAAAAATAATCAAAATCCTTTTACAATAGAAGATATTAACTACCTCGAATCTTTAATAATTAACTCTTCTGTTGCATTCAGTCGATCGATACTATATAGCCAGGTTCAAGAGCTGAATGACTCTCTCCAACAAAAAGTTGATGAACAAACAAAAGAATTAATAGAAAAAGTTAAACAATTACAAGAAGCAAGAAGAAAAGAAGCAGATATGATAGATATAATGGGACACGAACTAAGAACCCCTATGTCAATTGTAAAACTAAATGCTGATTTACTACATAACTTTACAGAAAATGTTCCTACAAGAAGAGAAGACTATGTTAAATATGTCTCTAGAATTAAAGATGCAGTAGATACAGAAATAAAATTAATTAATACATTACTCTCAAGTGCAAAACTAGAAGGAAATAAAATTGAATTAAATCTTGAAAAAGTAAATATAATTGATCAAATAAAAATGGCTGTACATGCACAAGAAAAAAGAGCACAAGAAAAAGGGATTCAATTGATAACGAACTATGATAAAAAAGGATGTTTTGTATATGCAGATCATGCAAGAACTGTAGAAATTATTAACAATCTAATGGATAATGCTGTTAAATATACTGAGAAGGGAAGTATAACGATTACTACCAAGGACTTAGATAAATTTATAGAAATATCTATACAAGATACAGGAGAGGGTATGACAAAATCTGATATAGCAAGACTTGGTCAAAAATTCTTTAGGACAGGAAACTATATAACCTCCGAAAAAAGTGATGACTTTGATATTGTAAGACCAGGTGGTACAGGATTAGGACTATATGTAACATTTAGTTTAATTAAGAAAATGGGAGGAGAAATAAAAGTTGATAGTGAGCTAGGGAAGGGTAGTACATTTACTTTCACATTACAAAAATATGACGGACAAACAATAGAAAAAAAACATGATACTCAGGATATGTTTGAAAGAATGGGTCTTAAACAATAGAAAGAACTTCCTCTACTGTATTACATTTCATCAATTCACTTCTTAATTCACTAGCTCCATCAAAATTACTAATATACATCTTCATATACTTTCTTTGACTGTAAAAAGGTTTCCTATCTTCCGAGACTTTATCAAAAAGTTTTAAATGTTTTTTTAATACATCTATTCTTTCATCTTTCCCAATATTCTCCCTCCTAGAAAATAGCCAAGGGTTTTGTAATATTCCTCTACCTACCATTACACCATCTACATCATATTTAGAAATGTATTCATCAGCTTGATTTAAACTATTTACATCTCCATTACCTAAAATAACTGTATTAGGAGATATCTCATTCCTCAATCTAACAACTTTCTCAATCTCTTCCCAATTCGCAGGAGTTGAATACCCATCTTTTGATATGCGACCATGAACCGTAATTAAATCTAAATTCCGTTTTAATAAAAATGAAAACCATTCGTCTGTAATAATCTCATCGTATCCCAATCTAGTTTTTACACTAACAGGAACATCCTGAGATTCACTCCTAACTGCTTTAATGATTTCCTCAACCAATTCTGGCTCTTTGATTAAAGCAGAACAGTGACCATGACTTAGGACAGACCTAACACTACAGCCTATATTAATATCTATTCCATCAGGATTATATTTAACAATATCTTTTACAGTTTGAGCATAGTTATCAGGATTATTTCCCCAAAGTTGAAAAGTCACTGGTCTTTCTATATCTGTAAACTCCAATCTATGTATAACCTTATCCCTACCTTTAGACATAAATCCATCTGTACTCATGAACTCTGTAAAGAACAGATCGGGTTTACCTATATCACAAAGGACCTGCCTAAAAACAGTATCTGTAACATCTTCCATAGGAGCTAGGGCAGAGATCTTTCCTTTCTCTTCTAATATCTTTTTATATATATTCACACCATATTATACCAAAGAGGGACGGACCTAGGTCCGTCCCTCAAAAACCAAAAGCTTGTTACCGAACGAGTTTGCTGGAATAGGGGTCAGACCTAGGCCAGGCCTAGAAACTATCGGACCTATTATCAACTTTGAAATTGATATATAATACTACCAATGCCCTATTATGGAATCTAAAAATTTAGTTATGGACAATTCAGGTCAGCAGTTACTTAACGAAACGAAGGTCGACTCGTATTTCGAAATTTTCATAAACTTTTTAAATGAATTTCTTAAATGGTGGTATATCCAAATGCCAATATGGCATATAAGGATGATGAAGAGGATTGTTCTTGTATTAGACGACAATCTTTCATTTAGTTTACTATTCAGAAATTTCTTCCTACCATGGCATAGAGATAGAAGTATAATGGGGTATATAGTTGGAATAATATCAAAGTTAGTATACTTACCAATTGCGCTCTCGATAATAAGTACAGCAATAGCTGTTTACACATTATTCTTTTTCTTCTGGTTACTACTACCACCAAGCATACTTGTCTTTATCATAAGATCATTTTGGATTTAAAAAGATGGCTATAGATTACGGTTGGCAAAATAGGACAATATTGGGATATCACTCGAAAGATAGCGACAGATATGGAGTCATATCTAACAAATTCCCAATATTAACAAAAGAATTAGAAGCAATGTTCCTTATTACAAGAAATCATTACTTTACAATATCTACACCACAGATAAGTAATGTAATTACAAATTTCTTAAGATATCAGAAATTTAATGACAAAAAAAGAGCTATAGCAAACATCCTTGTAGTACCAGGTATAGTTGTAGCATTAGGATATATTTTACGACTATTTGATTTATTTACATCAATTCCAATAATAGAAAGTTTTCTAGCAAGTTCAATAGCAGATCTACTATTCGGATTCTCAATATTAAGTGTAATAATTCTTTGGCATGATTACTACAAAGATAAAAGTCATCCAACTAAATTGCCAAGAACAGAATTAATTCCTCAAAAAGAATTAGAGGAGATTAAAAATATTGGGTTTCAGTTTAATAGATATAGTCATTTAGATACAATTAAATATATAACTGATCCAACACTTAATGTTGTATGCCAGAATGTAGATAAAAATAAATTCTCTGTATATTCGACATTTATATCTCTTCTACAAATTCCAACCATTGAAGAAATTTTAAAAAGGGCAGATATTCAAGTTGATGCACAAGAATTAAGAGATAATCAAATAAATAATGAAACTCTACCAACATACCCAGCAACCACACTCAGAAGTATTTTAATATATGCTCTTGAAGAAGCCCTACTAACAGAATCAAAAGAGGTTAGACCAGAACATCTATTCCTTGCTCTATGTAAAGTATTTCCAGTCTTGCAGAAATTTATACAATTTAACAATAGTAGTCTTGATGTTCTAAGAGAAATAGTTCGATACAATGCAAGATTAAGAATAAAGAGAGGATCCACAAATATATTTAATCCTAATGTCCCATACTACAAAAAGGGTGGAGTAGCGGAGAGTTGGGTTTATGGATATACCTTTATACTCAGTCATTTCAGTAAAGATTTAACAAAAGAAGTCGCAAAGACTAGAGATGTCTTTGGTATAGGTCATGATCAGTCATTAGAAGCTCTAGTTTCGACTCTAGGGAAGGTAAATAATAAAAATGCGTTACTGATAGGAGAGGCAGGTACAGGTAAATCTAGCTTAATCTACGGGGTTGCACAAAGAATAAATAGAGGTGATGTTCCAATACAAATTAAAGATAAAAGAATAATACAATTGGATATAAATGCTTTAATTGCACATTCAAGTAAACCAGATCAAAATATGGAAGAACTTGTTACCAAAGCTATGACAGAACTATCCAGAGCTGGGGATGTAATTCTTTTCATTGATGAAATCCAAGAACTTATGCCAACTAAAGCAGAACAATCAGGACATTCCATTGCAGGCATTATGCTTCCATATATACTAAATAGTAATTTCCCAATAGTTGGTACTGTAAATAATTCTGACTATAAAAAATATTTCTATACGAATGAATCACTAAGACAATCATTTACAAATATAGAAGTAGAGGAAGTAAGTTTAGACGATGCTCTATATATTCTTGAAACTAAAATAAACTCTCTCGAATCAAACTTTAACTGCTATATCACATTCCCAGCACTTATAGCTGCTGTAGAATTGGCACATAGGTATGTAAAAGATAGGAAATTGCCTAGCAGTGCTGTACAAACAATAGAATCTGCATGCTCATGGGCACAGGCTAACAATCTTGAGATATTAACAGCCGATAATGTTGCCAAGTCTGTATCTATACAAAAAAAGATTAATGTAACAGCAATATCTACAGAAGAAACCACAGATCTAATGAAATTAGAAGAAAATATTAGAAAGAGGGTAATTGGACAAGATGAGGCAGTATTTTCAATAGTTGATGCATTAAGAAGAGCAAGAACTGATGTTAGAAATCCTAACAAACCAATAGGGGCATATCTCTTTATGGGTCCAACAGGTGTAGGTAAAACACATATAGCCAAAGTAGTGTGCGAAGAATTTTTTGGTGAAGATCATAAAATGATTAGAATTGATATGTCTGAATATCAAGAAATCGACAGTATTGATAAATTCTTAGGAAGCAGCGAGAACCCTAACTCGGTATCTCTCATAGACCAAATTAAACGTAATCCTAATACCGTTGTACTATTTGATGAAATAGAAAAAGCTAATCCTCAGATATTAGATCTATTTTTACAAATCTTTGATGAAGGAAGATTAACTAGTAATATGGGAGAGACTGTTGATTTTACTAATGCGATAATAATATGTACTAGTAATATTGGTAGTAAAATTCTTCTAGATACTCTACAAAAAAGTCAATCTTTATGGGAAGAAGCTAAAAGTAGAGCTTTAATAGAATTAAATCATAGTTTAAGACCTGAATTACTAAACCGTTTTGACAAAGTTATAGTATTCCAACCACACAATATAGAAAATCTGACAAAGATAACCATCCTACTATTGAATGACCTTTCAAAAAGACTTACAGAAAAGGGCTTTATTATTAAATGGAATGACCAAATCCCAATGTTAATAGCTAATAAAGCTCAAATTCCAGGTATGGGTGCTAGACCAATTAGAAGATATATTCAGGATAATATTGAAGGTAAAATTGCAAAAGAAATACTAGAAGGAAACCTTAAGAGTGGAGATAGTATTACAATTAAAGAATCGTGGATAATGTAAATATTGAATAAATACCTTTATTTATATATAATCTCAAAGTCTAATATAACAAAAAACTTAAATGGGAGCAGTACCAAAAAGAAAAATTTCTAAAGGAAGAAAGAATAGAAGAAGAGCAAATGATGCTCTAAAAAAAGCAACCATAAACAAGTGTCCAAAATGCGGACATCCAAAGAGGCCTCATTTTGAATGCAAATTTTGTGGTTACTATGAGAAAAGTATTAAATCTAAAGATAGTAAATAGATTTTTAAATGAAAAGAGCTACAGATCCTAGACATCTATCAAGACAAATAGCATTACAGAAGCTTTTTGCAGAAGATTTTAACAGAAATAATGTTAATCCAAATATTTCTGAATTTAATCCTGATCAATTAGCAGATATTGATGAAATAGAGGATTATATTCTTGAGATGGTTGATTCTATAAGCAAGGGCGTAAAAGAGAATAAAGAAAGAATAGATGAACTTATTACAATATACGCACCACAGTGGCCAATAGAACAAATGAAGATGGTAGATTTACAAATTCTTCGTATAGCAATATTTGAAGGTTTTATAGAAAAGAAAACACCCCCGAAGGTTGCCATAGATGAAGCTATAGAGCTAGCAAAAGAATTTGGTGAAGAAGTAAATGGGAAATTTGTAAATGGTGTTTTAGGAGCAATATATGAGAACTATAAGGAGGATAACAATGATTGAAGAATTAACTAAAGAACTCAAGATTAAATTTAATGATATTTCATTACTTGAAAGAGCACTAACTCACAGATCATATCTTAATGAGAATAGAGATATTGATAGAAATAATGAGAGATTAGAGTTCTTAGGTGATGCAGTATTAGAATTAATAATTTCCAAACATCTATACGAAAACTACCCTGATAATCCAGAAGGTGATTTGACTAGTTTTAGATCAGCAATTGTTAGAACTGAGAGTTTAGCAGAGGCCTCAAGAGAATTAGGATATGGGAAATATCTTAGACTAGCCAAAGGAGAAGAAGAGACTGGTGGTAGAGATAAAGACTATATCTTAGCAAATACTTTTGAAGCAGTCCTTGGAGCTATATATGTCGATCAAGGTTTAGAAGAGTGTAAAGATTTGGTATATAGAGTCTTGGTACCAAAGATCGACAATATTGTTAAGAATAGATTAGATATAGACTGTAAAACTAAAATCCAAGAGGTTGCACAAGCTAAATATAAATTAACCCCAGTATACGAAGTAGTTGAAGAAAATGGCCCAGATCATGATAAAGAATTTGTAGTTGTAGTAAAGATCGGAGATAAGGTAATAGGCCAAGGAAAAGGTGGTAGTAAACAAAAAGCAGAGGAAGCTGCTGCTAATGAAGGTTTAAAATATATCGAAAAAGCTTGAATAAAAAGATTTCATTTGTTAAAATCACATCGTTATGTTAAAGATTAGATTAAAAAGAACAGGAAGAAGAGGACAGCCACATTACAGAGTAGTAATAATGGAGTCTTCTCAGCCTAGAGATGGAAAAACTGTTGAAGAAATAGGATATTATAACCCTAGACAGAAACCTTCAGTTTTTGATATCGATAAGGATAGAGCCAAATATTGGCTAGAAAAGGGAGCTCAACCTTCCGATACCGTTAGGCAGTATTTTGTAAAAGAGGGTTTACTAGAAAGTCTAGAAAGAGGATCTACAAAACCCAATACTACCAAAGGTTCAAAGAAAGATAAAAAGGAAGAGTAATTTTCAAGTCATTGATTTTATATTCCCATAGTTATAGAATATTCCAAGGTGTAACTTGTTACACTGATTTTAAATTTTATTTTTATATATAATGAAGGAGTTACTAGAACACATAGTCAAGTCAATAGTAAATCATCCCGACGAAGTATCTGTAGAAGAGAGGGAGAGTGTTGACTTTCCAGGACTTACAATCCTTTCAATAGAAGTAGCAGAAGATGATAAGGGGATTGTAATAGGTAGAAAGGGTAGAACTATAAATTCAATTAGAGATATCATTACAATCAGTGCAATAAGAAATGATAAGAGAGTAAAAGTAATGCTTGCAAATGATGAAAGAGAGCAGTCATCTGAGGATAGTGTAAAAGAGGAAGATATGCTTTCTACAGACGATTTATAGTCCTATTATAATAGGAATTATTATCAATGAAATATAAAGCAACCACAGTGTGGTTGCTTTTTTGTTATCCTTAACATTATTCTTCAAGCTTGCTAACCCTAACTGAAAATATATCTATAATATCAGAAAACTGAGTATATTTGCTAAATGGTATATATAAATCTACATCAGTATCTGTTTCTGGAATGTAATAACCTGTTAAATCAAAATCAACAGACCATGTATCATCACCACCGTGACTCATTGAGATATTTTTTAAAGTTACAAGATATGGAGAATATGCCTGTATCTCATCAAGAAATTCTAAAATAGAGGTATAACTACCAGAATATGACAGTGGACCACTAACTCCAAGGCTTTTCTTTACAGTTGTCTGTTCTCCACCTCCAACACTCACATCACCTGCACTTATCTCTTTAGTTGTTAAGTTCTTACTTCTTGCAAGAGTATCAATATAGTAAACAAAATCAGAAACCTGTAAAACCTTAGGGATAATTTGCTTAGCAACTAATAGATCAGAAACTAACTGAGCAGAATCCATTTCATTTAAAGCGGTTTGTAAACTATCCAATGTTTCAATCTTTTGGTTAACCTCTTTTAATTCAGATCTATATTCATTGGCTTTATTGATCATTGGTATAAAAACCAATACAGAAAGAAGGATCAAAACTATTATAACTGCAATAGGGATTATAAGATCAGAAATTTTTAGTTGACTTTTCTTAGCTCTCTCACTAAGTGTTGCTAAGTCTTTTTTTATTTTTGGATTTACTTTTTGTTGAGATTGATCAGCCATTAATATATTTATTCTGAAATAAAGTAGTCGGCATTAAGCTGACCCTTAAATGAAAAATTCGCACCTTCATCACTCTTTCCCACAGATTCTAAATTTATTGTTTCAATATTATCATCAATACCAAGTAGATACCAAAGTTTAGATACTACCTCTAAACTACTGGTTGAGCCATTCATTTCGAAGCCTAGACTATTACTTAGATCAAAGCTTCTAATAGTTATATTTCCACTCTCATTAACTATTGCCATAATGTATTCTAGTATTTCTTTTGGAGAAAAAACGTTTTGTTGCAAATATTTATATAGATCAATACGATCAAGAATTTCATTATTAGATATGATTTCATCATAATAATCTTCCATTTTTAGTTCTTTAGAATATAACTCTTTATTAGCTGCATTTAATTGCTGTTTTGAGACGATATTAAAAAGTACAATTGCTAAGGATAGTATAACTAAGACAGCTAAACTGATTAAAGAACTAATACTGAAAGAAAATTTCTTCTTTTCCTTAGTTATTTCGGCTTTAGATTTTTTAGGAATTAAGTTAACACCATCTCCAGTATTAACAAGTAGTTGCTGATCTTCTGTTAGACCTTTTTCCTCTGGTTTAGATTGAGTCTGTTTTACATCTTGTTTTGGAACAGTTGTTGGAGCTTCTTTTTTTTCAGGGTCCTGCTCAACTTCAATTAATCCTGAAAGGAAACCTTTCTTTTTGTTCTCTTCTTTTGGTTTATTCTCTTGTGTATTAACATCTTTATTCATCTTTTAATGCTAATCCTATTGCTACAGAGTATGATGGACCACTCTTAGAAATTATATCCTTAAATTTTTTATCTACTGTAATATTCATCCATGGGTTCGATATTGCAGCATTAACATTTAGCGATTTAGAAATATAATCAGCAAGACCGGGTAGTAGTGCACCATCTCCAGTTAGTAAGAAATCTGTTGGAGCAGGAGCTAACGTTTTATTTTTATAGAATTCTATACCTCTACTTACTTCAAGCATTATTGATTCTAGGATAGGGGAGAGTACCTGATAGATTTTACCTTCTAGTACATTAGGTACAACTCCATAATTCCTTTTATATCCTTCTGCTTGTTGATATTCAAAATTAAATTTATTAATTATTGCTTGTGTTAAAGAATCAGATCCAATAGAAATACTTTGAGAGAATACTAGGTAACCGTCAAGCATAATGCTCATATCTGTACTGTTAGCACCAAAGTCTAACATAACTACATGTTTTTGATTTGTGGCTCTATACATAGCCCTACCTAATGCTACTGATTCTGTTTCTATAGCTACTACATCTAGTCCTGCCATCTCAGATATTGCAATGTAGTTGTTAATAATCTTAAGTGGCGCAGCAACTAGTAGTACTCTAGGGGCATTCTTAGCTTCATTAAATCCTATTGGTACATAACTCATACGTACTTCTTCTATCGGTACAGGAATATACTGTTTAGCTTCATAGAATACAGCATCTTTTAGTTCTTCTTTTTTAACACCAGGGAATTCTAAGAATCTTGTAAATACAGAGAACTCTGGTAATGCAACAACTATAGATTTGTTTTTAATACCACTATCGGAGTATAGCTTCTTTAATGCATCTGCCAATTTCTTCTGATCTTTTTTATCTTCACTATTTATTACACCTTGTGGAGTAGCTTGGCTACCAAAATTAATAAGAGTTGGTCTTTGACTATTAATATTGCTTAATTCCACTGCTTTTATAGAGTGGGTTCCAAAGTCTACACCTACATGGTCAGGCAGTTTTGCCATGGTTTGGACAGTTAAAAATTATCGCTTTACATATATTAGCAGAAATTAGTAAGGTTTAAAACCTATTTCTAATCTAAATATTTCTACTTGCGATCTTAATATATTCTTGTCCATAAAACAAATAAGTACTATTAGGAGAGATGTGAATCTAACAAGCTAATTTAAGATACTTAACTAAATATCTAATAACCATAAAGCTATTTCATGGTTCAAAAATTTTTAATAATACATTGTTAGAATTACTCAATGAAAATAAAACTGAAAGATCTTGATACCTTTGTATATATAGACGTTAGCAATATTAGAAATGCTCTTAGGATCTCTAATGTAGAAATTGATTGGAATATGCTTTATGATTATCTTAAATCAACATACAAAAATCTGAAAAGTGTTAAATATTTTGAAGGAATAGATAGGTATGATAATGCTAAGAAAGAAGAATTAGAGAAACTAAAAACATATGGATATAAGATAAAATCATTAGAGAGAAAATCTTATAATGAACCTCCTAAGTATAGAACCTTTGTATGTAAGAATTGTCATCATAAAAATAAAGTAAATATTTCAAAGAAGTATAAGAAATTAAAATCAAATGTAGATGTCTATCTTTGTAGTGAACTAATGGGGGATTTATTAACATCCCAAAAACATGTTCATGCAATTATTCTTTCTTGTGATGGAGATTATGCTGAAATGATAAGGAATATTATAAAAAAGAGTTCTAATGTTTATATTTCTGTATTTGCTACACCGTTTACAAAATCTAATAATTATTTATCTATTAGATTAAAAAAATTAGAGAGAATAGATAGATACTATTTAGTAAATATATTGAATATAAAGGATCGTATAAGGAAACTATAAAAAAAGAGAGCTACACCTAAGTGGAACTCTCGAACGGTAGTTAAATATATCCTAAATAGTATTATAAATCAAGACTACGAATAATGATTTTTTAATATTTCCACAATCTAATAAGGTTTAAAACCTATTTCTAGTTTAAATATCTCTACTTGCGACCCAAAGATATCTTTACTAATTAATCCATATTTAGCACTGTTATTTACTGCTATTACTGGATAACTATTTCTATATCCCCATGATATTGTACGGTTATCTATGATATTTGATATTCCTGTATCTTCACTTCCAAATGCTATTAAACCACCTTCAACTATTAATCCATCACCAGAAGTATCTTCTTCTATGACTATATTATTCCCAGCAATTAGTAAGGCCTGTATTACATCATAGTGGACATCTTCCGTACCAGATAAACCATCTTCTATGTTAATATCTCCATTTGCAAGAAGTATACATGCATCAGAGCTATCTTCATTAGTAAAATCTGGAGTAATATATATATTCCCAGCAGATGTAATTAATGTCTTTCTACTACATACAAACCCTGATGGTATTGTTATATCGCCTTCACTAGATATTACACAGTATTCTGTAGTTCCTTCACATGGATTAGCTGATAGATCAGATCCATCCTGTAATTCAAACATTTCAGAATTCCTTATTTGCTTTAATTGATAAGCATTCATTAATTCAGAATACACGTTTGTTATTGGAACACCAGGAAAGCCACTAACTTTAAAAGAATTGTTTTCTGAATCTGATGAGTGAACTAAATCACCAAGAAATCCAACAGAACTAGTTTCGCCACCTAATAGAACTTGATCTGTTAGATCAAGATAGTCTTCTTCTACTGAGAAACCATAATCAATAATATTGGAGATTGTTTCATCCCAGGCAGTTACTTCTAACTCTCTAGTTGTTGAACTTACGCCATTATTACCAAAAACTAAACCATCTTCTACTACAACCCAATCTCCAAACTTCAGAATTTGTGGATCTGAGGTAT
>JAQVKD010000009.1:0-4254 GCA_028694805.1 Candidatus Dojkabacteria bacterium | reverse complement strand
TTAACTGAACTTGGTTGGCACTGATGGTAGAAATGGAGATATTACTTAACTCTACCATTCTGTCATAATCTGGATGTTCAGAAGTCGGAATAGTATCAGAGATATAGTAAACTGTATTACCATTAGCATTTATATAAGAATTCGGTTCTGTCCAAACTCTGTCATTGAGTGAGGTTATATGTGGTACATACACATTCCCATCTGTTGTTACCATAAAACCGAAGCTTGATGTATCATCTACTTGAGGATCTTTAGTTATATCTATTTTGTTTGGAGTTAATACTGTTGTACTAGCTTCTGTATATCCTGATTCATATTTCTCAAGGATTTGTGATTCAGTTAGAGCTACATTGTATATAGATACTTCATCTATGGTTCCATTAAATGGCCTATATGTAGAGGTAGCATCATCTCCTCCTATAATTACATACTGATCGTTATTAGCAGGAGACACTGTTTTACTACCTTCAAATCCTCCATCTACATAAACTGATGCTGTAGTCCCATTTAAAACTCCTACAACATAGTGCCAATTATTATCATTAAATCCATCTACAGATTGGGCGGCAAGACCCATTACATTAAATCTTATACTACCACTACTCGTAGTTAGTAATGAGTATGCTGTACCAGAGTTATATTGATTCTTTGAGACTATATAACATATGTTGTCAGTACCGGTACATGTTGTAAATTTTACCCATGCTGCTACTGTTATTTGTGTACCTGTTCCATAGTCTATATCTGCATATGTGTTTATATAGTCATTAGAGCCATCAAAGCTTCTTGCATTATTTGATTTCCCACTTGTTATAGTTGTACCACTAGCTGTAGCATTAGCATTACTAGCTACATCTGCAACTGTACTACCACTTGTTTCATCCATTGGATAGTATCTACGTAGTCCTGTTTCTGTAGTAGGGTATAGATAGTCTGTGGTTGCTTCTTCTACTCCTATTTTTGATTCTGGAGACCACCATACGTATACTGCTTTTATATCATCTGCTCCATCTGCATCAGAGTAGGTTGCTGTAACTTTTATCATATTATTTAATTCTGTTCCACTATGATCATCCGATGTATATCCTAAGACTTCAAGAGTAGGTTCTACTGCTAATACATTACCAACAAATTCAGTAAAGAGATTGGTACGAGGATTAGAGAAGAGGATGGAAATAATGCTAGTATAAGTTTCAGGATCTATTGTTATATTTTCTAATTGGGGTTGGGAATTTGTAGTATAACAGGTTTTTGGTGTAGTAGTTGGACATCCCTCTGGAGGGTCTGATACAGGAACTGTTAGTGTTGCAGATCTTCCTGTTCCTGGATTATCATCTTGCCAGATTAGATCATTGGGATCTTCATATAAAGCACATGAACCAGTAGGGCAGGATTTATAACAGGTAGCTGTACAATTAGAACAGTCTGATTTTTGACCTGTTTGTGTAGTAGTTATGTAATCGCCAGATGGTTGTGTTGTAGAGTAACCAGAGGGACAGGCACAAGAGTATGTACAACCAGTAGGACAATCATCTCCCAAGGCATCGCATAACAAACTACAAGTAGGATAATAGATACTTCCTCTCCAACAGGGGTCTGAAGCAGTTCCACAATTACATCTTAAAATTGTACAACATGTCTGATAAAGTTCTGATCTCTCTTGACAGTTAGAATTTTCATCACAAGGCCATGCACAAGTATCATATGGGCAAGCATAACTTCCTGCAGCCGAAGCTTTTATGTTAAATGCCAACGGAATGAAAATTAGAGACAATAACAATATAAAAAAGATTCTATTTATTTTATTTCTACTCATACATTAAAATATTCACCATTTTATATTTATCAAACAAATTGCTATTATCATTTAAATAATATGTCAACATAGAGATGTTACATAGAAAATCATCATCATTTTCATAATACATGTTTACAAAATAATTTAATACAAATCCATCTGAAATGGGAAGATAATTTTCTATTACGAATAATTCTTCTTCACTAAAACCAGAATTCTCTGAGATAAGTCTATCATAATACAAAACTTTCTCTTTTTTATCTTTTGTAATTTCCTCATAATCATCCCAAAACAACTCCAACTTATGAAAATTGATTATATTTATAATAAGTTCTGCAGAGATTGTATTATGTTTATCATAAAAATCTTTTTTATCTATAGAAAATAAAATGTTTTCATATAGATTGTTAGCAATATAAATACTCTGAGTTTCTAAAGAAGAAGCAAGATCTGGATTAATTGAATATAGAAAATCTAAGTCTACACGATAAACAGGATATACTGGAACATATTCTCCAGAACTAATAAATGAAAGCGCCTTATAAATATCTTCTATGTTTTTATCTACTTCACCCGACTTGATTAAAAAGGTTTTTACATTAACATATTGACCTAGATCAATATATTTTTCCCCATTTGCGTGATCGACACTCAGGACAAAATCTTCAACAGAGGTATCATCCAGAATATCTAAAAGATTATGTGTCCATTTACATTCTTTCTTAAGGATTGAAAATTTATGACTAATTGAATCTACAGATATTAATTGTATCGTATTTATTAGATCTGTAATTTGATTATTTTTATAGAAATTAACAGTGTCTATAACTTCAAATTTCTCCGATTTTTTATTAAAACAAGCCACTTTTACATCAGAATCTATATAACATAATAGAAGAACACCCTCCCCATCTGTAGACATATCATAAATATTATCAAAAGCTGAATAGTTAATCTCTCTCCTTATATAAAGAATTGTGGATATTGCCGTAAGTACAATTAAAAGCAACCAGATAGGAAAAAATTTAATTAAATTTCCATTATACATTTTCTTTTTAAATACTTAATTTTAATATTTATCCCTATTTAATTGTCTGATTTGTAGATCTCGAACGTAGTTAACAAATTCTCAAACTTTCGATTGTTTAAAATCTCTTCACTATAAAATGGTATTCCTTTATTTATATTCCACCCTTGTTGGCTTAATGAAGAAGAATCTTTTTCATCAAAATACCACCCTTCTGAAACAATCCAATCTTCATCCAAGTCCCTTTTTATATCATAGGCAAATTGAATAATTTCTCCATCTGGAACCTTATTCCCAGGATTTCTATACTCTATTAAAATAGCAATATTATTTAAACCATTTCCAAAATCTTTCTGAGTTTTATTTAATCCCCATAAAATAATGGATCCATCCTCAAACTCAGTATAAACCAAACTTTTTATAGTAAATCTCAATCCTGGAGGAAGTAATGATTCTGTAATTATCGGATTAGACTCCCCAGTAACATCTTTCCCATCATAACTATACATATGAGATGCAAGATTAGATATTTGAATTTCAGTTTCACCAAAAAGTGGTGTCCAATCTACAGAATTAGAGCCCCAATTATCAAAATTAAAAATTTCTGGGTCTTTAGATCCCCAATCCTTTCTCATTAGTACAGTATCCATAGCAAATGTCTCCCCTATGTTCTTCTCATTAATTTCCATAACATCAATAAGTCTTTCCTGTCCATTAACCTTTAAGATAATTAAAATTTCATCTCCATTTTCATCCTGTAATTTATCTATAACAACGGCCAAATCCTTAATCTCCGGATCTCCCAAATTAGAAGATCTATAAGAGATAATATCACCTACATTGAATATTTCCACTGATAAATTACCATAATAAAGAAGAGTCTCATCCTCCCATCCTGTTTCCCCCTCTCGCACCAAAACAGCCTCTTTGTTAGCATTTCCAATAATAGTGTTAAATAGGTTTTCTATAGAGGTTCTATTCATACCATCAATAGATTTTTTTATAGAACCATCTTCGACTACATCATCTTTATAACTAAACTCTGGAATAGACAATTCGGGGAAATTATTCGATAAATATAATATTAATCCGACATCAACTGTCAAACTTAATTTTTTTCTTTCCTCGTATGAGAGATTATTAATTTGTGCAACTAATTCAGTAATTTTATCAACAACCGATTTCTCATTTTCTTCTATCTTTTTGAGATTTTCTCTTCCTTCCACAGCAAATCCATCTTCATCTAAACCAGATCCAATAGAATTATCTAAAAAAACAAAATTAGATTCTGGTTCACTTTTTTCATCAACAAAAACTTCTTGAACTTTAGCTTTATCAAGATCACTATTTTCTTCTTCTGCTAATTTTTGAGCTCTTATAACAGCTGTAGGATCTCCCATTTGGCCGGCAAGCATTCCAGCAATAACTC
>JAQVKD010000035.1 GCA_028694805.1 Candidatus Dojkabacteria bacterium | reverse complement strand
CGGATATTGAAAAATATATAGTTGATGAATTAAAACTTTCTGTAATATCTACTGAAACATTATTAGGATTTCTTGATACTCTTACATCAGGCTTAACAATAGCTTTAGTCATATTTGGATCAATATCAGCACTTGTCGCATCCATAGGAATTATAAATACTATGGTAATGAGTATTTACGAACAAACAAAGGAAATAGGTATTATAAAGGCAATGGGAGCATCTAATTCTCAAGTATTAATTATATTTTTAATACAATCGGGAATAATTGGATTCATAGGTGGAGCCTTAGGACTGGGAATAACATTCTTAGGAATGAAATTAGCTGATCCATTTATTGTTAATATTCTTTCAGAACAAGGATTTACTAGTATAGATAGATTCTTTAATTTCCAACTACTGAATGCTATTTATATAACAGTAGGCAGTATTCTGATTGGAATAGTAGCAGGACTGTATCCTGCAAGAAAAGCTTCTAAGATAGATCCAATAGAGGCTTTAAGGCAGAATTAAAACTACTCTTCACTTTCCTCCCGTTCTCCACTTTTTTCCTCATTTTCTGGCATTAATGTTGCCAAAATGAGGAATATAACAATAAAAGCTATAAATACAGCAACTGTAATTATGATTCCCATATCCTATTATATTACTTTTTAATACTAATTTTGCAAATGTATATATTGGGGATTATTATTTATATCCTCACTTTTACTTCTATTTACATCTGTAAAGAGTACACTTATGAGTGCAACTATTCCTAAGAGTAGGCTCATTATGGCAATATATATGCCCAGTTCTAGTATATTTTTGGTCATGTGGGTAGTAAAAAAATTTAAATAGGACGAAAGAATTTCCAATCTATCAAATAGATCAAAAAGTTGGAAGGGGTATAAAATGGATAATAAAGAAATGCTGTTATAGAAGCAAAGAATTGACTATCTTCTAGTATTAATTTCTTTTTCTGTCATTTTTTCAACTAAGGAATAACAACAACCACAAAAATTTTGTTTGTAAAAACCCTTATGTTTACAATTATGCTTACTATCAATATTTACAAAATTCAACCCATACTCTCTACTTAATCCTTCTGCTATACTCATAATTCTTGTTTTCTCTTGGTACAAACTCACTAACAGAGTAGAGGTTACATTAGATATATTATTATCTCTAGCATATTCAAAGAGTGCTCCTAAACGAATTTGCCAACAACCAATACATCTCTCCTTCTTTCCTTCTATACTTTTGAAATAATCCGTTGGTCTATAATCTGGAACTACTAATTTTATATCTTTCGATAGTATCTTCTTTAGTGCATTCAATCTCTCTATATACTCAGATCTTGGATGTATATTAGGATTGTAAAAAAAAGAGGTAATTTCTGTTTGATTGTTAATAATGCCTTCATTTTCTAAATAATCAATGGTATTTAAGAAACAATCTGCACAACATGTATGTATTAAAATTTTTTCCATATATCCAACATTTGCATATATCCTACGTTAAAGGTAGTTAATAATCCTTTGTTTATATATTCTATTTTACATTTTTTCAATACTTTTTAATATACTATAGACAGTATCGATTGTTTGTTAATATAATTTCATGTACCATATATTGTTAACATAACAGAAATACCTTAATGAAATACGATGTACTAGTTGTTGGTGCTGGACCTGCAGGACTTTTCGCTTGTTACGAACTCATAAAGAGATCTAAAGGAATGAAAATTGCTTTAGTGGAAATGGGTAAAAGTATGAAAGGGAGGAAGAGAAGTGATGTGATGTCAGGATTTGGAGGTGCAGGAACATTTTCGGATGGGAAATTGACATTAACAGCAAATCTCTCTCACGAAAAAGCTTTTCATTTGATAAATAGGAATAAGTATCAAAAAATATTAGATTATGTTGATGGGGTATTAACTGATTTTGGAGTTGATTCAGAATACTATCCGAAAGAAAATGATCTTCTTAATGAACTAATCCTTGAGTCTAAAAGAAATGATATAGAGCTTGTACTAAGAAAAGCTAGGCATGTTGGTACAGACAAACTAAGAAAAGTAATGATGAATTTTGAGGAATATTTAATAAAGAATGGTGTAGATATTTTAGATAATACAAAAGTCACAGATTTAATCATTGAAAAAAAGAACCTAAAAGGTATTAAAACAGAAAAGAAGAATATATATGCAAAGAAAGTAGTATTGGCTCCTGGTAGAGTAAATGCAAAATGGTTACAAACTCTTTCTGATAGGTATGGTATTGAATATATGTATGATAAGGTAGAAGTTGGTGTTAGAGTAGAATTCCCATCATCAATAATGCAGAGACAGGCTGAGGTCTTGTATGAAACTGTATATAGAGTAAGAACTAAAACATATCATGATATTGTTAGAACATTTTGTAGTTGCCCAAATGGTTTAGTCTCAACAGAAAAATATGATGGATATGTTTGTGTTAACGGTCATTCTAATTCTGATCATCTTTCTGAGAATTCTAATTTTGCATTTTTGTGTGAAGTTAATTTGACAGAACCGGTCGAGAATTCAATTGCTTATGCAAAATCTATTGCAGAAGTAGCATCAACTATTGGTGGTGGCAAACCTATATTGCAATCTTTAGAGGATTTGAAATGTGGAAGAAGAAGTACTGAAAGTAGATTAGAAAAATCTTTTGTTACTCCTTCTTTGGAGGAATACACTCCGGGGGATATATCAATGGCATTACCACATAGAATTGTAGTTAATATAGTTGAAGGACTTGATATTCTTAATTTAGTAATGCCAGGAATTAATTCTGGATCTACCCTACTTTATGCTCCAGAGGTTAAATTCAGATCCTCTAAGACAAAAACGGATAGGAATATGGAAACATCGATTAAAGGTTTGTATGTAGCTGGAGATGCTGCAGGACTCTCAGGATCGATAACAGGAGCTGCAGTAACAGGTGTAATGGCAGCTAGAGGTATGTTAACATAATAAGTTTGTGATATATTAAATCATGGCTAATTATTCAATACATATAAAGAATTTTTCAAAAAGCTTTGGTGATTTGAAAGCAGTAGATAATCTTTCTTTTGATGTTAATGAGGGTGAAATATTTGCTTTTCTTGGTGCTAATGGCTCTGGAAAAACAACTACAATAAGATGTCTTTTAAAAATCTATCAACCAGATGAAGGAGAATTGTTGATAAATAACTCAGAATATAATGAAGATTTTAATAACTTAATAGGATATCTTCCTGAAGAAAGAGGTTTGTACAGAGATGTGTCTGTCCTGGATATACTTGTATATACTGCAGTTTTAAGAAATATAAAGAAAGAGGAGGCTTTGAGCAGAAGTATAGAATATCTTAAAAAAGTTGACCTGTATGATCATAGGGATAAAGAGATTGCTAAATTAAGTTCTGGAATGCAACAGAAAGTACAACTAGGTACAGCATTGATACATGAACCTGAGATATTGATTTTAGATGAACCTTTTAAAGGTTTAGATCCAGTTAATAGGCAGCTTTTTGTAGATATTCTAATTGAAAGAGCAAAGAATGGGACTACAATACTGTATAGTACACATGTAATAGATGAAGCTCAAAAAATGGCTGATACACTTTTGATTATTAAAAATGGTAAAAGCTTGGAATATGGTAATGTAGAAAAAGTTAGAGAAAAATATGGAAGTAAAAATATAATTATTGATTTTGTAGGGAAAGCTCCTGAGAAAGATAATCGCCTATATAGTGCGATTATTTCAAATAAAAGAGCAGAAATATCTCCTAAATCAAACATTGATAGCAATGAAATAATTAAAAATATTTTAAATCAAGGTGTTAAAATAGTTGATATGACACTTGATTATCCATCTTTAAACCAAATATTTATAGAATTAATGAAAAAATAGTATGAAATTCTTTGAAATAGCAAAATTTGAATATAAAAAAATAATTAAAAAACCCTCTTTTTGGGCCTCTACTCTATTTTTGCCAATATTTATAGGAATTGTAGGTTTGGTATCGGGATACTCTTCTATGGATGCAATGAAAAAAATGGAAAATATGGAAATTTTTTCAAAAATATATATAGTTGACGAATTAGATTTGATAGATACTCAAAATTTAGGACAAAATCTTTTTGAAATAGATAATCTTGATGAGGTAAAAGATTCATTATTAGAAGATTCAAAGAGTATTCTAATAGTTATCCCAGATAATTTTCTTGAATCACTTAGGTATGAAGTATATTTTAGTGAAGAGGGAGATATATTAAGAGGTGCAAATGTAGCTTTAATTGTTGATTCTCTTCTTAAGAATAGTGCTATACAGGGAATAGATAATGAAAGTTCTAGAATACTTCTCACGTCTCAATTTAATTCTACGGTATTTTCAATTACGGATGATGGCAAATTACAAGAAGAAGGTTTGGAGAAATTTGTACTTCCAATTATTTCTCTTGTTCTATTCTTTGTTACTGTATTTATATCTTCATCATTCCTTTTACAAAGTGTATCTGCTGAAAAAGAAAATAGAATGATTGAGACGATGCTTTCTATTGTAGATAAAAAATCATTAATGATTGGGAAGATGGTTGGCTTAATATGTGTTGTATTCACACAGTTAGTAATATGGCTTCTGTTTGGAATCTTGATTTATTATTTAGCTATGAGTAAGTTTGATATCCCAATACCGATTGATATCAAGGCTATTGATTTGCAGTATTTACCTATTAATTTGTTTTTCATAATAATGGGCTTCTTGTTTTTTGCTTCCGTAATGACTGGAGTTGGAGCAGTAGGAACTGGAGCCGAGGATAGTAGAAATCTTTCATCTATATTTATAATTCTTTCTATATTTCCTATGTATTTAATGCAATCTTTAATAACAGAACCAAATAGTTTATTAGCAAAAATCTTTAGTTATTTTCCATTTACATCTTTCATGATTCTTTTAACAAGAAATTCGTTAGGTGTTCTCTCTGTAGAGGAACTAATTATCGGAATATTCACCTCCATTATCTATGTAGCTATTGCAATATTTTTAGCTTCTAAACTATTCGAATTAGGTTGCCTTATGTACAATAGAAGGCCAACATTTGCAGAGATAGTTAAGTATTTTAGATAGTATTGCATTTATTTTTCAAATGTATGATATAATATAAATAGCTATGGAAGCTTTCTTCATTTGATAGACTGCTTAGAGTGTATTCTCCCAATTAATGGTGTAGCAAAGATTTAATTTATTTTATTTATATAAATAATGGGTAAAAAATTATTTGTAGGAAACCTTAGCTGGGATGTTAGAGACGAACAGTTAAAAGAAGTTTTCAGTGCTGTTGGTACTGTTGAAGAAGCAGTAGTCATCATAGACAGAATGAAGAACAGATCCAAAGGATTTGGATTTGTTACAATGTCTACTGAAGAGGAAGCACAAGCTGCTTTAGAGCAGATAAACGGAAAAGAAGTCGATGGTAGACCTATCAATGTATCTGAAGCTCGAGAAGAGAGAAGAGATTCATTTGGTGGGGATAACAGAAGAAGTTACGATAACTAATTGTAATCTTTATTAGATTTTAAAAGGGAGTACTTTGTACTCCCTTTTTTCTATATCCGATTAGATAAGACTACCTCTAACAATGTTTATTCTTTTATATCTACTCCACCAAAGATAGCTGTTCCTGTTATTTCCAAAACAGGTTCTTTTATATCACTGCTACTAAGATGTGGATCCCAACCACCCAATATTCCTGTACCATTTGTTTTAACTCTACAATTTTTAGGAACAAATATCTCTGCTCCTCCAAAAGCAACATTAACATTTAGTTTTGCTCCATCTTTATGAATCTTTGTTTCTCTCATATCCAAATTAACTCCACCAAAAGCGACATTAATTTCTCCCCCTTTAAAACTCTTAGATGTTAATTTTTTATCACTTCCCCAGAAGGCGACGCTTTCTTTAATATAATCATCACTATATTCAGAAGATTCTATATTAAATCTAGTTTCATCTTTCTTAACTAAGATGGATACTCCAATACCTATTATTAATAATGGCCATAGTATTGAGAAAAAATTCCAATCAAAGACATTTGTTAGGAATATCACAGAACCTAATGTGAAAAGTATTACTCCTCCAGTTGTATTATTTTCAAAAAACATTTTAAGGCCCAAATATATGAGAATTAGTGGCCAGAAAATACTGACTATCTTCCATACATCAACAGTGAACGGAAGAAAAATCCCAATTCTTTCTATAATGAGAAGCGAGCCTATTGTCACCAGGGCTACTCCAATAATTATTTTTATAGTATCCTTCATTTTTTTTATAATTAAATATTATTTATTTCTAAAGAACCTACTCCTACTCTAGCTACTATTTCTAATTTTATTTCAGCTTCTTGATAATTTTCTGATTCATAATCGGAATTTTTACCTAAGAATTCTGCTATCTTTTCATCATTTTGGGTAATTTCCCCTACTCCTAAATCGTACGATAATTTGTATCC
>JAQVKD010000034.1 GCA_028694805.1 Candidatus Dojkabacteria bacterium | reverse complement strand
AGAATCCTGAAAAGTTAGAAATAGCAAAGAAGATATTTAAGAGAAGAGGATGTAAGCAGGTGATAGTAGTCAATGGAGATAATGTTGGGACAACGGAAGTTAAAAAGATTAAATAGGTATCTGTCATATTGTGGGAAATTTATTATAGTAGAATTATAACATTAAATATACTTAACGTAGATAGGCACTATTTGGATTTTTATATCAGTCTTTCAACTTCGACCCAAGAACTACTAAAAACTACTCCTTTTCAGGGTATTTACATCCACCAGGCTATTTATTTGAAAACTTCACTTTTTGTGCATAACGAACTCAACACCATAAAGGCTTCTTAAGCATAGTGCACGGGTCTTGTTGGAACATGTTGAAAATGGCGGGACATACGAGTCTGGAACCCAGAATGAGACAAGAGATAACCTCTGAGAGGAGTAGAATAAATTCCCAAATTTTTGATATCACTCCTGTTTGTATATTAATCTTTTTATGATTAGTACTATGTAAATATTCCTACTTTTGTATTAAAATACATATATTTAATCTTTTTAACAGTACTATGTCTAAAAGAAATCTTTTTCTGTTCCTATTAGCTATTATCCCTATCTCTTTCGTAGGATTCTTTTTATTAAAAGATAATGATAAAACAGAACAAATTGTATATGAGGACACATTGACGATATCTAGGGAGTATTTAGCATTAAGATACAAAACAGATAATGTTTTAGTTAATGCAAAAGATTATGAAAGCTATAATGCGTGGAACGAAGAGATGAATTCCATTATTCAACAGTGGGGGGTATTAGAAAGCAAAGTATTAGAACTAGAAGAAAACGCTGAGGAAATCTCTAAAGAAACAACGGCATCTAACTTCTCTTCAAAAGCATATGCATACGATACTAAAGAAGTTCAAGCAGTAATAGAGAGTGCTCCTGCAGGAAGAACTGTAAGAACATTAGCTCAACATTTTGGGGTAGATGTTAAAAAAGCTCAATTAATACTAAACCAATCTCAGGATATGGCAACTAGGGAAGCATGGGGGGAAGCAGGAGATGCTTTTGAAAAATTAGAAAACCAAGCAATAGTGGTGAAAGATACATGTAAAGTTGCTGTTTATGTAGGTGGTGTTGTAGCAACTGGTGGTGCTGCAGGATTTGCTGCTGCAGGTACTGTAGCTCAAGTGACAACAGTTGTTGTAGGTGTGGATTTAGCATTGGAAGTAACTGAGGATGGAGCTCAGATCGCTCTGGGAGATAAAAATAAAGTATCATCTTTTGTAAAAGATATAAGAACTGTAACCGAACCTATTGCCACTATCTTAACGATAACTAATATCCCGGGTAATCTTGGGAATGCATTTGGTAGATTTGAAGCTGTTAATGTAGGGCTTGAAGAATTTAGATCAACTGCTCAGGAGGGTAAAGTTGTTGGTATAGATCTTAAGAATTTTGAATATCATCCTCCTTTTCAAGTAATTAAAAATACTAAATATCCTGGAGAGCTAACGATTGCAGAATTAGAAATGACTGAGGTAGAGGAATGGATAAAGAGTGTTAACAAGGATTATGAACCTATGACTCAGGAAGAAGTAAAAGCGTATCTTACAAATATATCTGAAAATAGTGGAGCAAAGGGAGAGGTTGTACAAGAGGACGTTGTAAAGGAAGAAGGAAATGATGATGTTGTTGAAGAGAGTACGCCTAAGGGGGAGATTAGTTATAGTGAGTGGGATAATTGGGGTAATGTAGATAGTAGGTATAAGGTTGATTTAATAGACAAGTTTGGGGAACCTGATGTTACAACAACTAATAGCAATGGGAGAGAGGTATGGATATATTTGGATCTTGTCTATAATAGTTCGGGTAATACCTGTTCTCCTGTTTACACCTTTTATAGTACGGATCAAACGGCTACAAGGAAGTGTGAATCTAAGGTAAATGTTGATAGGATTATTAATAATAACTAATACAGTTTTTGAAGAGCACTTAAAAACAAGTCTTTTTTGCCCTTTTTCATCCACTAGGCCTTACTTTTGAGACTTACTGCTTTTAGGGTCGTAATTACCCAATCCCATAAGGGTTTTAAAGGATAGTGGACGGGTCTTTTCGCAACCTTGAAAGAATGGCGGAACATATGAGTCTGGAACCTAAAATGAGACAAAAGAGACAGTATAAAAAGGGAGATAAAGTGTCTCATAACTGATACAATAGTGGCATGGATATGGATGAAGAACAAAAACTAAGTGGAGGACAGAATACGGATGTTGTTAGAATAGGAGATACTGTTCATCGTCCTGTCGGCCCTAATTCTGACTATGTTCATAAAGTTCTGACATTGTTAGAAGAAAAAAAGTATCAATCCTCTCCTAGATATTTAGGAATAGATGAAAAAGGTAGAGAAATACTTACCTATATAGATGGTGAAATGGGAAGAAATGTTGAGTGGAATGAGAGCCAATTAATAGTAGTTATGAAAATGCTTAGGGATTTCCATGATTCAACAGCAGGAAGTGAATTGTGTAATGGACAGGAGGTTGTATGTCATAGAGACATTGCTCCATGGAATACGGTTCTTCAAAAAGGTATCCCAATAGCTTTTATAGATTTTGATGGAGTTGAACCAGGAACGAGAATTGAAGATATAGCATATGCGCTATGGACATTCTTAGAGTTAGGGAATCCAGATATTGATATCAATACCCAAGCTAGCAGAATTAAAGTGATGTGTGATGCTTATGAATTCAACAATGGAAAGTCATTAGTTAACGCAATTATTACTGAACAGCAACGTGTCTTAGAAATACGTAAGAGCATGGCAACTTCGGGAAAAGATTCTGAGATCAAGGAATTTTCAAAGGATAGAATTAAAGTGATAGAAGATGAAATTAATTGGGTAAGAAAACATGAAGAAGAAATTGAGAGTATCTTTAAAACTTAAATGTCCAAAATCATATCAAGATTTTCAACTCCATCGTCGTTATTATACTTTCCTGCAATTCTAAATCTGTGTTTTTCATAGTATTTAATTGCTCTTGTATTGTCTGCAAATACTCCACCATAAAGGATTATGTGCTTTCTCCCCAATAATTTTGCTATTTTAACTACATAAGGGAATATTAAAGATCCTAATCCTTGATCTTGATATTTATCTGCTAGTGTAGGACCGAATCTACAGGTATATTCTGTATTTAGTTTAAGACCATAAGTTATATATTTATCTATAACATTTTGAGGTATATCTAGAGTGAATTCTATTAGTCCAACTATTTCTTTACTTTGAGATTCTAAAACAAATCGTAATTTGTCATATTTATTTATAGCATTACATAACTCTGTTGCGGTTACCTTATCATAACTATCAAAAGTGCTTAGTCTTCGAGTATCTGTTGATAGGTTCTCCAAGAAAGAGGTTAGCCTGTCAAGATCAGAGTGAAGTAATGGGCGAAAAGTAATGTTTTCTCCTGATTGTGTCTGAACCTCCCGAGTATATTGCTTAGAATTTTGCTCAAAGTCTTGGAGTGTTAGTTTTTTTTCTTCATTCATACAACAAAATTATATCAGAGAAGTATTAACTGTAGTACATAAGGCTTCTACCTTCGAACCGAGGGGTAGTAAAAGCTACTCAAAATATGGATACTTTCATCCACCAGGATGTGAAATTGAGAATTAACTTTTTAGGAGGTAAATTATGAAGCAACCAAGGGGTTCCTAGGTATAGTGGACGGGTCTTGTCGCAACCTTGAAAGAATGGCGGGACATATGGGTCTGGACCCTATGTAAAATGAGAATTAGACAAATGAGACAGTATAAAAAGGGGAAAAAGTGTCTTATTTTGGTATTCGAAATTAATGGAAATTCCTAGGCCTAGTAAACAATAAGTACGGAAATATATCTATTTATTGCTTTCCTGTTTAATTAACTTCGCATGCATTACAACCCTCTCTGATTTAGAATAGCAAGTAGAAAGAGTAAGAACATTATCATTAGAATTTAAATCAACATCAAACTTATAAATACTTCTCTCCTTAATAAGTTTAAGAAAGTTATCATAACTACTATTATTCCTAAAATTATTAACAATATAATCACTAGTAGTTTTAATATGATATACAGAAAATACTTGCCACAAAGTATTATGTGCTTCTGTTGACATTCTGATAATATGGTTATTTTTATTCTCATACCAAGAACTTTTAGTAATATTTTTTAAAGTTCCAAACATAATAGAATCAATTCTCCCGTGAGCATAGATAATTGTATTTTTATCAAGGTTTTCGATATTATTTCTTGAATCTAAAAATACCCAACCCGCACCGTTCTTTTCTCTTTTGAATGAATGGTTTAAATAGTACTCATTATCATTGTGCTGAACAAAAGGATAGTTAATATTAGTACCTAATACTTGAATCCAACCCATCGTTTCAGAATTTATATCCTTTAAATCTGATAAATCTGCTTCTAATAAGGGTGTATTTATATACTTCCAATATAGATTATTCCGATCTAATGGGGGATTTACTAACAATTGTGTATCATCAGGCTCTTTTTCTTCCAACTTAACTACTTTATTTATTAAATCTGTTTCATTCTGTACTGAAACTCTATCTTTATACCAAAGAGCTATTGATATGAAAGAAAAAATAATCCCTAGAATTAGTAACATGACAACAAATTTTTTATTTTTGAATCTCTTTTTATCCATACTATAATTGACATATTCTATCCTAAGTATTACATTGATACTAGTATAAATTAACTACCCATATTAAATGAATTCTAAATATCTTGCTAGTCTCAGATTGATATCATCACTATTTATCACCCTCCTAATACTTATTGCACCTATTTCTTCAATTATTGCACTTGAAGCACCATTACAAAGTTTAGATGTAAATGGAGTTAATGTTTTCAATGCAACCGATGGGTACAACGAATCTCATGGTATTGCAGGTATAACATTTGATGAAGGTACAAAGATATTAACAATGACACATGCAAATGTTAACAGTGTCCATGCCAATGGGGATCTTGATATAGTTTTGGTTGGGAATAATACCATCGATGCTTTGACAGATAGTGCAGCACTTTTGGCAATGGGAGGAGATTTAACAATTACAGGAGATGCTGCCACCCTATCAATTACCGCCTTTGCTAGTAATCAACCAGCAATTTCAATTGGAGCTGGAGGAAGATTGACAATTGGAGCAGCAGGAACTGTAATTACTGTTACAGTAACAGAAGGAATCTTAAATAACTGTGAAGATACGTATGTTGTAGATGGTAACACTTTCAACTCGCCCGATTCTGGAGATCCAATGGGACCACCCCCAGGCGATTCTTTACAAATATCTATTGATGGGACATTAGTTATAGATGAAACTGCAGATCCACAAGTTACATCAGCTAGTGGTACAGGATGGAGTATTGAACAAGGATTTATGGGTATTTATCAGTTAAATGTTGAAAGTGGGACTACACTTCCTTATATCACAGGAATAGGGGATGGTGCTCTTTCAATAAGTTCTATAGATGGAAGCTTCTCAATTGCAGAGAATGAAGATAGTAGATCAATTAATATGAATGGGAATGTAATGATTTTTCTAAGTAACGAAAGTGGTAATATAAGTCTTGTAGGTGGAATATATACAGAAGGAGAAGTATCTGTTCGTGATAGTAATATGATATCAATAGGGAGCTCTGGTGTACCAAGCATAGCAGGTATTAGTGCAAGCGCTTTATACGTAGGTTCTAGTAATCTCTCTATCTATACCTCTGGTACAGGATTACAGTACTACAATGGAACTCCTTTAGAAGGAGAGGGGATGATTGTAGAATCAGGGGCAGGACATTCGTTAATAGTGGAGAGCAATATAGCAACAGCTAATGTTTTAGATGTAATAGTTTCCGGAGGTGGAACGATAGATTTGTCATATGTTTCCAGTTTAGGTTCATTTACGCCTAAAGCATCACATTGGCCATGGATAGATATGACAGGAACTGAAGAAGAAAATCCCTTACCTACAACAGTAACCTGTGAAGAAGGAACTGATGCTACAAATAAATATGTTATGACTTCAACAGAAGGTAATTTCTTACTTGAATCAACAGCAGGCACACTGTATCAACTTGGATGGAATATACCAGATGCTGAGGACTCTATTGTAACAAATGGAACAGTTAGGGTAATTGCAGCTAATGGATTTAGATTTACTTCTGAGGATTATACCGATTATTCAATAGAGGCGGGTAGTACAGTTACAATTGAATTGTTACCTGATTATGGATATCAATATGTATCTGGTGGATTAAATGGTAATCAAACTGTCCCAGATGCCGGTAAAGCATCATACACATTTACAATGCCTGATAATCACTTACACTTAAGTGCAATATTTGAAAGAACTTCAGACATAGTTAGTCTTGATACTGAAAAAATAGCGGCAGCTAATATAGCAGTGCCTTCTACAGAAATTAATGGAAATGCAGAACTCCTCATAG